>NZ_JAIJYL010000090.1:0-1934 GCF_019753495.1 Klebsiella sp. TF21-TM
GATTTTAGTCACGGTAAAGAAAACCGGCCATTATCGGAAAGAGAAAAAATTAACGTCAATAAAAATAACTTTAACAGCGTACTTTCGGAATTTAGCCCGGAGGTGAATCTCTCGGTGCCGAATACGCTGGCTGGCAATGGCGAAGAGGAGAACTTCAGGCTGCGTTTTACCGATATCAACGATTTTGAACCGGAGCAGATTGCCCGGCAAATTCCACAACTCCGCGCCATGCTGGCGATGCGTAATTTATTACGCGATCTCAAATCCAATCTGCTTGATAACGCCACTTTCAGAAAAGAGCTTGAGGCAATTCTGAAAGATCCGGCGCTGTCACAGGAATTACGCGACGAAATGAGTGCGCTTGCTCCGAAATAATGGCGGGGCAAGTCTGTTAATGGAATAACCGGGAAAATGCTAATGTCTGTTACCACAGAAAACAGCCCTGTTCAGGGGCAAACCGCGCTGCAGGAAAACACGGCGAGCGAGGGCGTTTACGCGTCGCTGTTTGAAAAAATCAATCTCGCCCCGGCCTCTCGCCTCGGGAACATCAACGACTTTCTGGACGATGCCGCGCTCTCCGAGGCGCCGGCGGCGGAGCGTCTGACCGCGGCGATGCAGGTGTTTATGGAGCGCATCCGCCAGTCCGGCCAGCGGGTGGAAAAGCTCGATAAAACGCTGATTGACCACCATATCGCTGAACTGGATTTCCAGATAAGCCGCCAGCTGGACGCAGTGATGCACCATCCGGAGTTTCAGCAGGTCGAATCCCTGTGGCGCGGCCTCAAACAGCTGGTGGACAACACCGACTACCGCCAGAACGTGAAAACGGAGATCCTCGACGTCTCAAAGGACGATCTGCGTCAGGACTTTGAGGATGCGCCGGAGCTGATTCAGAGCGGCCTTTACTGGCACACCTACACCGCGGAGTACGACACCCCCGGCGGCGAGCCGATCGGCTCGCTGATCTCGGCCTATGAGTTCGACGCCAGCGCGCAGGACGTGGCGCTGCTGCGCAATATCTCCCGGGTTTCCGCTGCCGCCCACATGCCGTTTATCGGCGCCGTCGGCCCGGCTTTCTTCCTGAAAGAGACCATGGAAGAGGTCGCCGCCATCAAAGATATCGGTAACTACTTCGAACGTGCGGAATATATTCGCTGGAAAGCGTTTCGGGAAACCGACGACGCCCGCTACATCGGCCTGGTGATGCCGCGCGTGCTGGGTCGTCTGCCGTATGGTCCGGACACCGTGCCGGTGCGCAGCTTCAACTATGTCGAGCAGGTGAAGGGGCCGGACCACGAAAAGTATCTCTGGACCAGCGCGGCGTTCTCTTTCGCCTCCAATATGGTGAAGAGCTTTGTCAATAACGGCTGGTGCGTGCAGATCCGCGGCCCGCAGGCCGGCGGCGCGGTGAAAGATCTGCCCATCCATCTGTACGATCTGGGCACCGGCAATCAGGTGAAGATCCCTTCCGAGGTGATGATCCCGGAAACGCGGGAGTTTGAATTCGCCAGCCTGGGCTTCATTCCACTGTCGTACTACAAAAATCGCGATTACGCCTGCTTCTTCTCGGCCAACTCCGCGCAAAAACCGGCGCTGTACGATACCGCCGACGCTACCGCCAACAGCCGCATCAACGCGCGTCTGCCTTATATCTTCCTGCTGTCGCGCATCGCGCACTACCTGAAGATGATCCAGCGCGAGAATATCGGCACCACCAAGGACCGGCGCCTGCTGGAGCTGGAGCTGAACACCTGGGTGCGGAGCCTGGTCACCGAAATGACCGATCCGGGCGACGAGCTGCAGGCCTCCCATCCGCTGCGCGATGCCAGCGTGGTGGTGGAAGATATCGAGGACAACCCGGGCTTCTTCCGCGTGAAGCTGTACGCCGTGCCGCACTTCCAGGTCGAGGGGCTGGACGTCAATCTGTCGCTGGT
>NZ_JAIJYL010000091.1:0-1871 GCF_019753495.1 Klebsiella sp. TF21-TM
CCATATCAATGATTTTCTGGTGCGTACCGGGTTGAGAAGCGGTGTAAGTGAACTGCAGTTGCCATGTTTTACGGCAGCGAGAGCAGAGATAGCGCTGATGTCCGGCAGTGCTTTTGCCGTTACGCACCACGCCTTCAGTAGCGGAGCAGGAAGGACATCTGATGGAAATGGAAGCCACGCAAGCACCTTAAAATCACCATCATACACTAAATCAGTAAGTTGGCAGCATTACCGAGATATTTAAGAGGTCTTGAAGTATGGGCCTGACTGCGGCTACACTGAAAGAACAGTTTTGGTATCTGCGGTCTCGTATACCCAGTTACCTTCGGAATGAGGTGTTGGTAGCTCCAAATTCCGGCAAACGAACCACCGTTGGTAGCGGTGGTTTTTTTGTTTACAGGAGGCTTTGTTAATGGAATGGTCGCCTCCCATCTCTTGTGCCACAGTGGGACGATAAATCGTCACTCATTGAACGGAGCGCTGCTATCATGAACGTTAAAACTATTGGAATCGATTTGGCAAAAAACGTTTTCCAGATCCATGGGGTTGACGAGCACGGAAAACGGTTGTTCAACAAACAACTCAGACGGGCACAAATGGCCTCCTTTTTTGCCAACATCCCACCCTGTTTGATCGGCATGGAGGCCTGTGCATCTGCTCATTTCTGGGCCAATAAACTGATATCGATGGGCCATAATGTCAAACTGATGGCCCCTCAGTTCGTCAAACCCTATGTTAAAACCAATAAGCATGATGCTGCAGACGCTGAAGCTATTTGTGAAGCCGTCACTCGACCTAACATGCGGTTCGTGCCGGTCAAAACCGCTGAGCAGCAAGCCGTATTGGCACTTCACCGGAGTCGTCAGAGCTTCATCAAACAGCGAACCGCACAAGCCAATCAAATCAGGGGGTTATTGGCCGAATTTGGCATTGTCGTCCCCCGAGGTATCCAGCAGCTACAGCGACGATTACCTGAGCTCGTGGAAGATGCGGATAACCCGTTACCCGTCCTGTTTCGTACACAGCTGAGTCTACTACAGCACCACATGGCGTACCTGTTCGATGTCATCGCTACACTCGACAAGCAGATTGAGCAGTGCTATCGGCAAAATGCTCTCTGCCAGCGTATCGGCAAGATCCCTGGTATTGGCCCTGTTACCGCCAGCGCGCTGATTGCGACCATTGGTAAAGCCAACAATTTCGAGAATGGCCGACAACTGGCTGCCTGGCTCGGATTGGTTCCACGTCAGCACTCCAGTGGGGGTAAACAAGTCCTGCTCGGGATAAGCAAGCGAGGTGATACCTATTTGAGGACCTTGCTTATCCATGGTGCCAGGGCGGTATTGCAGTCGGCCAAACATAAACAGGATGCCGTATCGAGCTGGGCTAACCAGCTAATGGCGCGCCGGAATAACAACATTGCCTCGGTAGCATTGGCTAACAAGAATGCGCGGACTGTGTGGGCGCTCCTGGCCAAAGAGCGGGAGTATTGTGCACCAATAATAAGCGCTTAAGTTGCTTAATCAGTAAGACAGAAACAACACCACCGATTGCCCAGGCAAGCATGAAGTGATGGCAAGACAGGTCAGACCGCGATGGGGAAAACCCGGTTTATTCAAGGCTCCTGAAAGAGCGCTTTGTTGATAGAGGCCTCCATCAGCGTATTCCATCAGGGACAGAGGTATTTTACATCACCTCGGCAAAGTCCGGATCTATGGCTGCAATCGATGACCAGTAAAGCCACCACAACATATTTAGCTTGGCAAACAGGAGGCGACCATCTATGAATAAATCAGATTTCGTGCGAACGACCCTGTAGCTGGCTGGATTTTCAGGCAATACGCACGCTTTCTGGCATCCCAGCCTTTGTC
>NZ_JAIJYL010000092.1:0-1798 GCF_019753495.1 Klebsiella sp. TF21-TM
ACGTATAGGAAGAATAAACGCCCTTTTCACCCAAGTCCAACAGCTTTGGACCGCAGTTGACTCTTTCGACACCCCTGCGATGCAACCCAATCCGTCTGACGGGGAGCCAGCAACGCTGAAAATTTACCCTCCTCTTTCCCACTAGCGGCTCCTTTTCCGACAACCAGCACGGCGGATCCCTGCCGCGGCGCTGTGAACGCAGCATTTTGATTGGTATCGTTGGCCTTCAGGCTCGTCAGTCAAACAGACCCAGGAGCAGCTCAGCCGGTGGCGCCCGGCTTTCGGGTAACGCCCTGGTCCCGCTGGTTTCGGCTTTGTGCTTCAGGTGATCAAGGATCTGCTTGATCACTATAGGGTCTTCAATGCAGGCGATGACTTTCATGGCGCCGCCGCAGCCGCTGCAGGTCTCGATGTCGATATTGAAAACACGCTTGAGCCGTTGCGCCCATGTCATCGACGCTCGCCGTTGTGCTGGTGTTGCCGGTTCATCAGCCACCCTGACCTTGTTGCCCCTGCCCCGTTTTGCCGGCGTGACCAACGCCCGGTGCCGACTGTTGGGTGCGAACACCCCGTGGAAGCGGGTTAGGTTGACTCTGGGCTTCGGTACCAGGGCGGCCAGCCTTGCAATGAAATCCAATGGTTCGAAAATGACGTGCGTGGTGCCGTCCCGGTACGGCGTCTTGAGCTGGTAGCGCACGTTGCCGCCTCGTGTTAACGACAGCCGCTTCTCGGATACCGCCGGGCGGCTGATGTACCGGCACAGCCGTTCGAGCTTCTTGCGTTCATCGGCCCTGGCCGCCACGCCGGCGTGCAGGCTGGACCCGGCTACCTTGCCAATCCCGTCACCGAACGGATCACCACTGGTCGGCAGAGTTTGCAAAGTGAACACCTTTCGCCCCGCCTGTGAACCGACAGCGATACGGTAAGTGATCGAGTGCCCCAGCAGGGGTGTCATCGGGTCGTCATCCACCGCATCCGAGGCCAGATAGCTGTTTTCGACATCCCGTTCCAGCAGGCCTTGCCGTTCCAGATAGCGACCCACCCGGTGGGCGATGGTGTGCGTCAGCTGGGTGAGCTCTGGGCTGGTCGGCGCCTTGACCCAGCGGAAACGCGCTGAGCCGTGGGATTGCTCGACATACACACCGTCGAGAAACAGCATGTGGAAGTGAACATTCAGATTGAGCGCCGATCCAAAACGCTGGATCAGGGTGACCGCGCCCGTCTTGGCCACTTGGTGGGTATGGCCCGCTTTCTTGACCAGGTGCGTGGCAATGACGCGGTAAACGATGCCCAGCACCCACCCCATGATCTCGGGCCGGCTGGCAAACAGGAAACGCAGCTGAAACGGGAAGCTCAACACCCACTGACGCATGGGTTGTTCAGGCAGTACTTCATCAACCAGCAAGGCGGCACTTTCGGCCATCCGCCGCGCCCCACAGCTCGGGCAGAAACCGCGACGCTTACAGCTGAAAGCGACCAGGTGCTCGGCGTGGCAAGACTCGCAGCGAACCCGTAGAAAGCCATGCTCCAGCCGCCCGCATTGGAGAAATTCTTCAAATTCCCGTTGCACATAGCCCGGCAATTCCTTTCCCTGCTCTGCCATAAGCGCAGCGAATGCCGGGTAATACTCGTCAACGATCTGATAGAGAAGGGTTTGCTCGGGTCGGTGGCTCTGGTAACGACCAGTATCCCGATCCCGGCTGGCCGTCCTGGCCGCCACATGAGGCATGTTCCGCGTCCTTGCAATACTGTGTTTACATACAGTCTATCGCTTAGCGGAAAGTTCTTTTACCCTCAG
>NZ_JAIJYL010000093.1:0-1786 GCF_019753495.1 Klebsiella sp. TF21-TM
GCCGGCCGCGCAAGGCGTGCTGGCAGCCGTGCAGACCCTGCGTGAGATGAACGCCGACAACCTGCGCAAGGTGCCGGCCGATGCACCCACGGCCTTCATCAAGCCGCGCTGGAAGCCGCTGGTGATCACCCCGGAAGGCCTCGACCGGAAATTCTACGAAATCTGCGCCCTGTCCGAGCTGAAGAACGCCCTGCGCTCCGGCGACATCTGGGTCAAGGGCTCGCGGCAGTTCCGCGACTTCGACGACTACCTGCTGCCGGCCGAGAAGTTCGCCGCACTCAAGCGCGAGCAGGCCCTGCCCCTGGCGATCAACCCGAACAGCGACCAGTACCTGGAAGAGCGTTTGCAGCTGCTGGACGAGCAGTTGGCCACCGTCACCCGCCTGGCCAAGGACAACGAGCTGCCCGATGCCATCCTCACCGAGTCAGGGCTGAAAATCACCCCGCTGGATGCGGCGGTGCCGGATCGGGCGCAGGCGCTGATCGACCAAACCAGCCAGTTACTGCCGCGCATCAAGATCACCGAACTGCTGATGGACGTGGACGACTGGACGGGCTTCAGCCGCCACTTCACCCACTTGAAGGACGGGGCCGAGGCCAAAGACAGGACGTTGCTGCTGTCCGCAATCCTCGGTGATGCGATCAACCTCGGGCTGACCAAGATGGCCGAGTCGAGCCCCGGCCTGACCTACGCCAAGCTGTCCTGGCTGCAAGCCTGGCACATCCGCGACGAAACCTATTCGGCGGCCTTGGCCGAGCTGGTCAACCACCAGTATCGCCACGCCTTTGCCGCCCACTGGGGCGACGGCACGACCTCATCCTCCGATGGCCAGCGCTTCCGCGCGGGTGGCCGGGGCGAGAGCACCGGGCACGTCAACCCGAAGTACGGTAGCGAGCCGGGACGGCTGTTCTATACCCATATCTCCGACCAGTACGCGCCGTTCAGCACCCGCGTGGTGAATGTCGGCGTCCGCGATTCCACCTATGTGCTCGACGGCCTGCTGTACCACGAGTCCGACCTGCGGATCGAGGAGCACTACACCGACACGGCCGGCTTCACCGATCACGTCTTTGCCCTGATGCACCTGCTAGGCTTCCGCTTCGCGCCGCGCATCCGCGACCTCGGCGAAACCAAGCTGTACGTGCCGCAGGGCGTGCAAGCCTACCCGACGTTGCGCCCGCTGATCGGCGGCACCCTGAACATCAAGCACGTGCGTGCCCACTGGGACGACATCCTGCGCCTGGCCAGCTCGATCAAGCAGGGCACCGTCACCGCCTCGCTGATGCTGCGCAAGCTCGGCAGCTACCCGCGCCAGAACGGACTGGCCGTGGCCCTGCGCGAGCTGGGCCGGATCGAGCGCACGCTGTTCATCCTGGACTGGCTGCAAAGTGTTGAACTGCGCCGCCGCGTGCATGCCGGCCTGAACAAAGGTGAGGCGCGCAACTCGCTGGCCAGGGCGGTGTTCTTCAACCGCCTTGGGGAAATCAGGGATCGGAGCTTCGAGCAGCAGCGCTACCGGGCCAGCGGCCTCAACCTGGTGACGGCGGCTATCGTGCTGTGGAACACGGTGTACCTGGAACGCGCCACCCAGGGGTTGGTCGAGGCCGGCAAGCCGGTGGACGGCGAGCTGCTGCAATTCCTGTCGCCGCTGGGCTGGGAGCACATCAACCTAACCGGCGATTACGTCTGGCGGCAGAGCCGCAGACTGGAAGACGGGAAGTTTCGGCCCTTACGGATGCCCGGAAAACCTTAGCGTACGATTTTTTCCGAATTCTGCGGGCTCCCC
>NZ_JAIJYL010000094.1:0-1784 GCF_019753495.1 Klebsiella sp. TF21-TM
GCTTAGCGGAAAGTTCTTTTACCCTCAGCCGAAATGCCTGCCGTTGCTAGACATTGCCAGCCAGTGCCCGTCACTCCCACTCGATTGTAAACAAGCACACAAAACCCTTTAGTGACAACAATTTGCAAGAACTATCAGGCTCAGTGCCATGAAAAATACCATGACCAGATCATGAGGTTGAACACGGCTTGCGCCGGCAGCGTTCACGCTCCTGGTCGGCGATCTCGCCCGGCTGCAATGCTAGCTCAGCATCGGTCATGCGCTCCAGCACGTCGCGTAGGCGGATGGTGCAAGGAATGGGCGGCAGCTCGAACTCATAGCCGCCGGCGATCATTTCGGCCGCAATCTCCTCGGTGATGAAAAACGGCTCGTCGTCTTGGTTCGGCTTCTTCATGCCCTTTCCTCCTGGCGCTCATCCTGGCCGACAGCGGCCAGGGCATCGGCTTCCGTCAATGCGTCCTCCACGAACGCGCCGTGCTGCTTCGCTTCGGCCTGGCTGACCTCGGCCCATATCCGTTTCACCTGGGCCGCACTGTACCCGGCCAGCTCGGCGGTCTTGTTGATGCTGTAGCCGGACTTGCGCAGCGCGACAACTTGGGCGCGGCGCTTCGGATCAGCACGGCGGCCCTTGTACCGCCCGGCCTGGCGGGCCAACTCAATGCCTTGGCGCTGGCGTTCGCGCCTGTCCTCGTAGTCGTCGCGGGCCATCTGCAAGGCCAGGCGAAAAAGCATGATCTGCACGGCTTCCAGCACGATCTTGGCGACGCCCTGGGCCTCGGCCGCCAGGTCGGATAGATCGACCACGCCAGGGACGGCCAGGCTTGCGCCTTTGGCCTGTATCGAGGCCACCAGGCGCTCGGCCTCGGGCAAAGGTAGGCGGCTGATGCGGTCGATCTTCTCGGCAATGACCACCTCGCCGGGCTGTAGGTCGCCGATCATGCGCAGCAGCTCAGGCCGGTCGGCGCGTGCGCCGGATGCCTTCTCACGGTAGATGCCGGCGACGTAGTAGCCGGCGGCCTTCGCGGCCGTAGTGATCGCCTCTTGGCGTTCCAAGTCCTGCGCGTCGGTGCTGACGCGCAGATAGACCCGCGCCACCATCGGCGCGGCTACTGGCTTCGTCCTGCGCATACTTGCGGGCTCCTTTGGGCATACGCAAAGTGTCCGGTCATGCTACCCCCGGCCAAAAAGGCCGTCATGCGATTTATCTTGGCCGGGTCGTTA
Organism: Klebsiella sp. TF21-TM; assembly: GCF_019753495.1. Taxonomy (NCBI): domain Bacteria; kingdom Pseudomonadati; phylum Pseudomonadota; class Gammaproteobacteria; order Enterobacterales; family Enterobacteriaceae; genus Klebsiella; species Klebsiella sp. TF21-TM. The sequence goes on from NZ_JAIJYL010000094.1 coordinate 1,222, forward strand.
TTGGCGGGTCTAAATGGCCGCTCCGTGGATCTCATCGCCAGAAATGGCGATGCGAGATCCAGGGCAGGGCGGCCGCCATCGTCAGACCTGGCGATGGTCGACGCCGGCGCGCATCGTCGGATGTGGCGATGCGAGCTCGAGGTCGGTGGCCACCGCCGGCGACCTGGTGCCATCGTCGGCAATGGCGATGCTGCAGCTCGACGTGCGCGGCCTGGTCGTCTCGGCATCGTCGGATGCGGCGATGCTCGAGCGAGGCGAAAAAAAACCGCCTCGGGGTGTCCGAGGCGGCAAGTCTGCATGCGGTTCAGGGAGGAAGAAACCGCGCCGGCGATCAGGGAGGAAAACCGCGCGGCCTGATGTGCAGCTCGGCCACTTTAGCCGGATTTTTCGACTTATCCGATGCGAGCGGCCCGCCGTGGGCGCTGCTCGATCTGCTGTTGCTTTTTCTCGACGTGCTTCTGCTCCTGGTGCTGCTGCTCGTCGCGCGGCACTGTTGCAAAGTTAGCGATGAGGCAGCCTTTTGTCTTATTCAAAGGCCTTACATTTCAAAAACTCTGCTTACC
>NZ_JAIJYL010000095.1:0-1639 GCF_019753495.1 Klebsiella sp. TF21-TM
CAAAGGCAGGTTCTTTAAGGTAAGGAGGTGATCCAACCGCAGGTTCCCCTACGGTTACCTTGTTACGACTTCACCCCAGTCATGAATCACAAAGTGGTAAGCGCCCTCCCGAAGGTTAAGCTACCTACTTCTTTTGCAACCCACTCCCATGGTGTGACGGGCGGTGTGTACAAGGCCCGGGAACGTATTCACCGTAGCATTCTGATCTACGATTACTAGCGATTCCGACTTCATGGAGTCGAGTTGCAGACTCCAATCCGGACTACGACATACTTTATGAGGTCCGCTTGCTCTCGCGAGGTCGCTTCTCTTTGTATATGCCATTGTAGCACGTGTGTAGCCCTGGTCGTAAGGGCCATGATGACTTGACGTCATCCCCACCTTCCTCCAGTTTATCACTGGCAGTCTCCTTTGAGTTCCCGGCCTAACCGCTGGCAACAAAGGATAAGGGTTGCGCTCGTTGCGGGACTTAACCCAACATTTCACAACACGAGCTGACGACAGCCATGCAGCACCTGTCTCACAGTTCCCGAAGGCACCAAAGCATCTCTGCTAAGTTCTGTGGATGTCAAGACCAGGTAAGGTTCTTCGCGTTGCATCGAATTAAACCACATGCTCCACCGCTTGTGCGGGCCCCCGTCAATTCATTTGAGTTTTAACCTTGCGGCCGTACTCCCCAGGCGGTCGATTTAACGCGTTAGCTCCGGAAGCCACGCCTCAAGGGCACAACCTCCAAATCGACATCGTTTACGGCGTGGACTACCAGGGTATCTAATCCTGTTTGCTCCCCACGCTTTCGCACCTGAGCGTCAGTCTTTGTCCAGGGGGCCGCCTTCGCCACCGGTATTCCTCCAGATCTCTACGCATTTCACCGCTACACCTGGAATTCTACCCCCCTCTACAAGACTCTAGCCTGCCAGTTTCGAATGCAGTTCCCAGGTTGAGCCCGGGGATTTCACATCCGACTTGACAGACCGCCTGCGTGCGCTTTACGCCCAGTAATTCCGATTAACGCTTGCACCCTCCGTATTACCGCGGCTGCTGGCACGGAGTTAGCCGGTGCTTCTTCTGCGGGTAACGTCAATCGACAAGGTTATTAACCTTATCGCCTTCCTCCCCGCTGAAAGTGCTTTACAACCCGAAGGCCTTCTTCACACACGCGGCATGGCTGCATCAGGCTTGCGCCCATTGTGCAATATTCCCCACTGCTGCCTCCCGTAGGAGTCTGGACCGTGTCTCAGTTCCAGTGTGGCTGGTCATCCTCTCAGACCAGCTAGGGATCGTCGCCTAGGTGAGCCGTTACCCCACCTACTAGCTAATCCCATCTGGGCACATCTGATGGCATGAGGCCCGAAGGTCCCCCACTTTGGTCTTGCGACGTTATGCGGTATTAGCTACCGTTTCCAGTAGTTATCCCCCTCCATCAGGCAGTTTCCCAGACATTACTCACCCGTCCGCCGCTCGTCACCCGAGAGCAAGCTCTCTGTGCTACCGCTCGACTTGCATGTGTTAGGCCTGCCGCCAGCGTTCAATCTGAGCCATGATCAAACTCTTCAATTTAAGTTTGATGCTCAAAGAATTAAACTTCGTAATGAATTACGTGTTCACTCTTGAGACTTGGTATTCATTTTTCGTCCGA
>NZ_JAIJYL010000096.1:0-1576 GCF_019753495.1 Klebsiella sp. TF21-TM
CGGCAGTACTTTTACCGTTACGCACCACGCCTTCAGTAGCTGAGCAGGAGGGACAACTGATGGAGATGGAAGCCACGGGAGCACCTCATAAACACCATCGTACACTAAATCAGTAAGTTGGCACCATTACCGCTTTCTGCTGTTACTAAATCTCCACAGGATCCGGCCAGCTTACAAATGGTAAGTCGTCATCTGAGTAGCCAGAGAAAAGGGGGCCCTGGAAGTAAGCTATTCCTGCGGACTCCAGCCACATCCATTCTTCAGCTTTTTCGATTCCTGTAGCGCATATTCTTATCTCAAGAGTATCACAGCAATTGATTATGCTTTGAACTACGGCTTGTTTCGCGCCATCCCAGTGAATATTTCTTATGAGCTCACTATGAATTTTGATCTTTTCAGGCTGGAATTTTGTCAGAAGGAGTAATCCTGCATGTCCAGACCCAAAGTCATTAATAGCAACGCTTATACCAGCACTTTTAAGTATTCGTAGTGCATGTAAAAAATCATCAATATTGGCGAACAGATCTTTTTCTAGAAATTCGATGATAATTTGTTCAGGGAGAAGACCGCTTTGCTCAATATACTTAAGTAGCGTGCAAGGGGCATCAATAATCTTAATTATAGTCAATGGTAATAGACTAATTGAAACCCTTTGTCCTGAGTGAAGGAAACTACCAGCTTCAAGAAGAGCAACACGTTTTGATTCCAGATCATGCTGTAACAAGCCCATTCCATACAAACCATTCGTCACGGGATTACAGAACTGGAACGAATGGACCTTCCTCGCGAGAGGATCTACCACTGGATTTATAATGAAAGAGCTAGAAAAATAAGGGTTTTCAGAGATTAAAGGCTCCCTGGAAAACTTCCATTCAGTAGCGGGTGGCAATTCATAGTATTTTTCTTGTTGTATGGAATCTATGAATGTTCTAAAAAAACGCAATGCTCTGTCATTATAAAGAAGTTGATATTTTGCTGTTCCACGGTTCAGAATGGTTCTTAGGCAGTCTTCATGACTGTGTAAATCTATATCAATCAGTTCCATCCCGGCATTACCAAATCGTCGGAAAGGTGCAACGTCATTTAAGAGTTTAACAATATTAAAGTGACGAGTATCACTACAGATCTTGGCGTAAATTTCGTTAACCTGAGCCTCAGGGCCTTCCAGCAGTTGTAGAAAGTGAATCCCATTAAAAATCAATATTCCAGTGACATCACTCTCGATATTATGGGCATTTGCGAGCTCAATCATTTCCATGACTGAGGTTCTTGAAATGCTACTATGGGCGTGACTACGGTAAATGATAGTTGTAAGCATCTCAGTTCTCGCTATGGTGTTTGTACAGAGATTAGCAGACTTATGATCTAAAATCCGACAAAATTATCAAAAAATTTAGCCCACTATGAATGATAAAATGTCTGCAGCTTTGATGAAGAATTTGGTGGCAAGCCATCAGCACTAACTGTTTGTTTTATATGATAAGTCAATAATTTCTTGAGGCTTTGTTGAATAAATCGAACTTTTGCTGAGTTGAAGGATCAGATCACGCATCTTCCCGACAACGCAGACCGTTCC
>NZ_JAIJYL010000097.1:0-1547 GCF_019753495.1 Klebsiella sp. TF21-TM
GAATGGGTTCATGTGCAGCTCCATCAGCAAAAGGGGATGATAAGTTTATCACCACCGACTATTTGCAACAGTGCCCTGTTTAGAGTACTATATGCGCCTGCAACAGTGGGCCACCGAAAATATTAAAAAACTGCTTTATCTCGCGGGGGATGACGCGGTGATTAATTACGGGAAAATGCGGCTGGAATTTTTGCAGAAAGCACTGGCGCAGGATACCTCCGGTGACTTCTGCTTTCGTGTGCTGCATCCGGAAGTGTCTGGCCCGCCGGATATGAAAAAGGCTTCCGCCGGGTACCGTGACTTTATTATCGGTAACAGAGCGTTGCTGGATCTGGTGAATTCAGCCGGTGAAGGGGCTCCGGTTGCGCATTATTCCGCTGATGAAATTCAGTCATTATTTTCGGCACAAATACAGGGGTCGGTGGATAAATACGGCGATAGTTTCCTGACGGATGATCCGTATGTGCTGGCGGAAGACAAGCTGCAAACCTGTCAGATGGAAATTGATTTAATGGCGGATGTGCTGAGAGCACCGCCCCGTGAATCCGCAGAACTGATCCGCTATGTATTTGCGGATGAGTGGCCGGAATAAATAAAACCGGGCTTAATACAGATTAAGCCCGTATCGGGTATTATTACTGAATACCAGACAGCTTACGGAGGACGGAATGTTACCCATTGAGACAACCAGACTGCCTTCTGATTATTAATATTTTTCACTATTAATCAGAAGGAATAACCATGAATTTTACCCGGATTGACCTGAATACCTGGAATCGCAGGGAACATTTTGCCCTTTATCGTCAGCAGATTAAATGCGGATTCAGCCTGACCACCAAACTCGATATTACCGCTTTGCGTACTGCACTGGCGAAAACCGGTTATAAGTTTTATCCGCTGATGATTTACCTGATCTCCCGGGCTGTTAATCAGTTTCCGGAGTTCCGGATGGCAATGAAAGATAATGAACTGATTTACTGGGAACAGTCAGACCCGGTCTTTACTGTCTTTCATAAAGAAACCGAAACATTCTCCGCACTGTCCTGCCGTTATTTTCCGGATCTCAGTGAGTTTATGGCGGGTTATAACGCGGTAACAGCAGAATATCAGCATGATACCAGGTTGTTTCCGCAGGGAAATTTACCGGAGAATCACCTGAATATATCATCGTTACCCTGGGTGAGTTTTGACGGATTTAATCTGAATATCACCGGAAATGATGATTATTTTTCCCCGGTTTTTACAATGGCAAAGTTTCAGCAGGAAGGTGACCGCGTACTATTACCTGTTTCTGTACAGGTTCATCATGCAGTCTGTGATGGTTTTCATGCAGCAAGGTTTATCAATACACTTCAGCTGATGTGTGATAACATACTGAAATAAATTAATTAATTCTGTATTTAAGCCACCGTATCCGGCAGGATTGGTGGCTTTTTTTTATATTTTAACCGTAATCTGTAATTTCGTTTCAGAAGGCACTGTTGCAAAGTTAGCGATGAGGCAGCCTTTTGTCTTATTCAAAGGCCTTACATTTCAAAAACTCTGCT
>NZ_JAIJYL010000098.1:0-1419 GCF_019753495.1 Klebsiella sp. TF21-TM
ATGGCCCTGGTACGAGCGCTGAACAAAATGACGAAAGCAGGTATGCCTGAAAGCGTGCGTATTGCCTGAAAACACAAACCGCTACGGGGGAGACTTACCCGAAATCTGATTTATTCAACAAAGCCGTGATCTACTATTATGCGAAATTATTTAGTATTTCTTTACATGCGATGAGCTCAGCAAGATCGGGCGCGAGCAGACCTTTAGGAGGAGCTATCCTAGGGTCCAAACCCAATCATCCTATTGAAAACTGGTCGATGCAGTGATTCAATAGCTTCCAGCAGAGGAGGCTTGGCAATGTCGCATTCGTTATTTTGGTTATCCAATGAAGCTTGGGCTGCGATTGAGCCGCCCCTGCCTAATAACCAGCCTGGCGCCCGGAAAGTTGACGACCGGCGGGTGATCTCCGGCATCGTCCACATGCTTAAGTGCGGGGGCCGCTGGTCGCACTGCCCTGTCGAATACGGCCCGGCCACGATAGCCTACAACCACTGGAATATATGGAGCCGCTGAGGCATCTGGACCGATATCCTGGCGGCACTTACCGAGGAGGGCTTGATTGCGGAGACCGGCCAGATCGACAGCGGCTATATAAAGGCGCAAAGGACTTTCGCCGGATAGCCACCCGCTACGATAAGTTCGCGCGCAACTTTCTTTCAGCCGTGAGCCTTACGACGGTCGTCGCCTTCTGGCTTTGAAAACGTATACTTCTTATTCAACCGAGGAGAGAGCCATGGCCGTCAAACGGATTATCGCCAATATCGCTACGCCCCATCCTGAAGCCGCTCGGACATTCTATTGTGACATATTGGGCCTCGAAGCCGTCATGGATCATGGCTGGATCATTACGTTTGCTGCGCCCGCTATAGATAGCAGTCCTCAGGTCAGCATTGCCAGCGAAGGAGGTTCTGGAACGGCTGTTCCCGATCTATCGGTCGAAGTCGATAACCTCGAAGAAGTCCAGCAGCGCGCCGAAAAAGCCGGAATGAAAGTCGAGTATGGTCCGACCGACGAACCTTGGGGAGTCAGGCGCTTCTATGTCCGCGACCCGTTCGGACGCCTTATCAACGTCCTCAGCCACTCATAGGTCATATAGCTTCCTCGATTGAGTCTGAACCCTAGCGCTCTTGAAGCGCTAGTCGAACCCCTAGAGCACAGTATACGCAGCAGACCACTTTACCCTGCCATTTAGTCACCGACGGGTTTCGGCGCAGGAAATTGCCCAGCCCGCTAGCGCCCACTGCGAATACGATTGTGCTGACGAAGCCTAGGCCAACAAAGATGATCCCTTGATCTTGACCCTCCATCTCCGAACAGCTTTTGTATCTTAAGTTAACGATGTCCGCTGCCGCCGGTATTCCCTCGGGGAGTGATATCCCAGCGCGCTGTGCGGATGCCATTCGTTGTAATGCGTGAACG
>NZ_JAIJYL010000099.1:0-1367 GCF_019753495.1 Klebsiella sp. TF21-TM
GTCGCCAAAGCCGTTGATAAAGCGCTGGCCGACCGCCAGGCGAAAATTGACGCCGCGGCCGACAAAAAGGTCGACGTCATTACCAACCCGCAGACCACCGCCGCCTCGCCGGATATGGCCATTCCGTTCGGCCTCAAGTTCAGCGGCTATGCCCGCTATGGCGCCCATTTCCAGACCGGCGACCAGAAATATGTCGGCGTCGACGGCTCCTATAACGGCGCCTCGGCGATCGGCCGTCTGGGCAACGAAAGCAACGGCGGCGAATTCCAGATCAGCAAAGCCTTCAAAAGCGCGCAGGGGGCTATCTGGGATCTCAACGTCATGTTCGACCACTGGAGCGACGAGGTTAACCTGAAGAAGGCCTACGTCGGCGTCACCAACGTGCTGGAATCCAACCCCAACGCCTATATCTGGGCCGGCCGCGACTTCCACCAGCGTCCGCAACAGGGGATCAACGACTACTTCTGGATGAACCACGACGGCCAGGGCGCCGGGGTGAAGAACTTTGATATCGGCGGCGTGCAGTTCGACGTGGCGGCGGTGTCGCAGGTGAAATCCTGTAGCCCGGAAGTGATGGCCGACGAGACCAACCCGTCGCGCATCACCTGTACCGGCAGCTCCGACACCGGGGACAACGGCCACTACGCGCTGACCACCAAAACCCACAACATCAAGGCCGGGCCGATCGACGTTGAGGTATACGCCAACTACGGCTTTGACTCGAAGGCGGTGGACAGCGACGCGCGTCTCGAAGCCTGGCAGGGCGGCCTGGTGCTGAGCCACACCAACGACAGCGGGGTGAACAAGGTGATCCTGCGCTACTCCGACAACTCGGATAACAGCGTCTACAACAAAACCGACGACCTGACCACGGTCTACGCCAGCTTCGAGGGCAGCCATAAGTTCACCCAGCAGGCGCAGGTGGAATATCTGCTGGCCTTCCACGACTACGACAACGGCAAAGATAATACCGACAACCGCAAAAACTACGGCGCCATCGTGCGGCCGATGTACTTCTGGAACGACGTGCATTCCACCTGGCTGGAAGCGGGCTACCAGCGCGTGGACTACGACCAGGGCGGGGATAACCACGGCTGGAAGCTGACGCTGTCGCAGAACATCGCCATCGGCATGGGGCCGGAGTTCCGTCCGATGCTGCGCTTCTACGTGACCGGCGGTCAGGTGGACAACGAGCATACCGCGAAGGTCAACGGCACCAAAGACCAGCAGCTGGATTCGTTGAACGTCGGCGGGATGTTTGAGGCGTGGTTCTGATGCGATAGCGTTGTCGAAGGAGCGTTCCCGGCTGGCGCTACGCTTAGCCGGGCTACGACTGGTGCGCTCCATTTATGCCGGATGGCGGCATA
>NZ_JAIJYL010000009.1:0-193089 GCF_019753495.1 Klebsiella sp. TF21-TM
GAGCCCGGGGGTACAGGGGGCGGCGGCGACTGGCCGCCCCCTGTGCGCTCCCTGCGCCATGCCAGGCATAACGCAGACGATTAGCCGGGAGCGCAATGTACGCTGAAATCACACGCGACAGACGCTTTTTGCCGGAGTGAGAAAATGGCAATCCAATAACCGTATCTGCAATACACGCATCCCTGTTGCGCCGCCAGTTTGCCGGGTGGCGCTACGCTTACCCGGCCTACGGATGTAGCCCGTAAGCTCAGATACGGTAGGCCCGCGCAAGCGCAGCGCCGCCGGGCAAGCATTGCTCACCTCCCAGGCGACCCTGTTGCACGGTTAGTTTGCCGGGTGGCGGCTGCGCCTTACCCGGCCTGCGGATGCCGCCCGTAAGCTCATCAGGGCAAAATAATTAACCGGAAGCGCAGGTTCGATTAACACTTAATACGTTGTTTCTGTCTGAGCCGACTCCTGCAGCGCCTGCAGAATATTGGCCGCGGCAGCGGTCCCCATTTTCACGTAAGAGGCATCGCTTACGCCGCCCACATGCGGAGACAGAATCACATTATCGATCGCCTGCCAGATGTGGGGCGTGGTTAATGGTTCACTGTTAAAGCTGTCGAGCGCCGCCCAGCGCAAGGTCCCCGCTTTTAATGCCGCGGCCAGCGCCGCATCGTCAATCAACCCGCCGCGCGCGGTATTGACCAGGATGGCGCCCGGCTTACACTGCGCCAGCGTGGCGGCATTGATCATTCCCCTGTTTTGTTGCGTCAAGGGGCAATGAAGGGACAGCACATCGGCCTGCCTGAGCAGATCGTTAAGTTCAGCAACACGTTCACATCCCGGCGGGACCGCTTTCGCATAGGGATCGTAAGCCAGAACCTTCATACCAAAGGCACAGGCAATCTTCGCCACCCGGCTGCCAATGGCGCCCAGGCCGATGAGTCCCAGCGTTCTGCCCTCAAGCTCAAGCGATTTATGCGTGGATTTATCCCAGTGCCCTTCACGCAGGCGGCGGTCGAGCGGAATGACCGACTTAGCACAGGCCAAAATTAATGCCCAGGTATGTTCGGACACCGCGGCGGCATTCGCCCCGATCGCTGCGCGAACCAGAATGCCGCGCGCGGCAGCCGCCTCGGCGTCAATGACATCAATGCCGCTGCCATGTTTGGCAATCACCTTCAATGCCGGGGCGGCATCCATAACGGCGGCAGTGATGTGGCCATAGCGCACCAGGATCGCGACGGGATTGTGCTGCTGGCACAAAGCGATCAGCTGGGCCTCTGTAGGCTGGCGGCCGGCAAAGACAAGTTCGTAATCTTCCAGCATCCCCAGCGCCGCGTCAGCCAAATCGCTGCCGGTAATCAGTACCACGTTTTTAGCACTCATGGCAGCGTCTCCCCTTCGCTCAGCATCCCCGCCTGACGCAGGGCGCTCTCCAGCCAGTGCGGACGCAGATCGCCATCGCGGATAGCAACCAGACGTTTTGCTTCCATCTCCAGTTTGCCTTTCGCCAGTTCGATGATGGTGCGGACTTCCTCGCGTGGGATAACGACCACGCCGTCAATATCCCCGACCACTAAGTCCCCCGCCTGCACCGCGGCGCCGCCGACCGAAATGGCATGATTGACCCGGCCTGGAATGAACTTGGTCGGGCCGCACGGGTTCAGGCCGGCAGCGAACACCGGGAAGCGTTGTTTGCTTAAGGTCTCCGCATCGCGAACGGCGCCATCGATAACGATCCCGGCGATACCGCTGGCCTGCGCCTGCGTGGCCATGATCTCCCCCAGCAGCGCGCAGGAGAGATCGCCTTTCCCGTCGATCACTAATACATCGCCAGGTTTAGCGACGGCCATCGCGGCGTGAATAGCCAGGTTATCCCCCGGGCGGACCTCGACGGTAATCGCCGGCCCGGCGACCGCCATATGCGGCGCCAGCGGCTTGATGCGGCCATGTAATGTGCCACGGCGTCCGGCCACGTCAGCCAGAATGGCGGCCTGAAATTCGGCGGCCTGACGGACTTCTTCCGCGGTAACACGCGCAATAGCAAAATTGATGAGTTTCTGTTGCGAAGCAGGCATGGTGACTCTCCATTTGTTTTACTAGATACAACTCATGTGTACTATATAAAACAACTATACGTGCATTGCTTCGCTTTTCGCCAGTGTTGCGAAGTTGTTTGTGATGTAAACACGAAGTTACTCACAAAATTCAGGTACAATTTTGTTCGGCAAAAAGGAGAACATGATGGGGAATGAAGGCGTAATTGCCGTTGAAAAGGCGCTGGCTTTACTTGATTGCTTCCGTCCCGGTAATGACAGTCTGACGTTAACGGAGCTGGCCCAGCTTTCGGGATATCACAAAACAACCGTTTATCGCCTGATGAATTCGCTTGAGCGAATGAACTACATCATCCGGCACGACGATGGCACCTATACGCTCGGCCACCGTCTGCTCTATCTTGGCAAGCTCTATGAGCAATCATTTGAACTTGCCAGAGTGGTACAGCCGGAATTGCAGGCGCTGTCACAGGCCTCCAGCGAAAGCGCAAGCTGGTATGTGATTGAGGGGGGGCAACGCCTGTGCCTGTTCCGCGCCGAAGCCTCCCAGGGATTGCGCCACAGCAACCTGCCTGGCAGCCAGTTCCCGCTGGATGGTTCCGCTATCAGTAAGGTTTTACGCCGCTGGGGATTGGGTGAATCGTTGCCGGAAGACGAACCGACGCTGCCGTTCTATACCTCCGGCGCGCGCGACCCGCACACCGCGGCCTTCGCCATGCCAGTGTTTGGCGTCCACGATAAACTGATCGCGGCGCTGGCCCTGACCGGGCCGGCATCGCGTCTGACGGAAGATCGTAAAGCGAGCGGCATCAGCCAGCTCATGCAGGAGACGGCCAACCGCCTGTCGCTCAAGCTAGGCGCCAGTAAGACATTCTGCGAAACGTTTTACGGTGTGAAAGAGTAAGCTTTGCTGAGAAGGCGGGAAAAATCCCGCCTTTGCTTATTAATGGGTCACCTGTTTTTCCTGCCTGGCCGTCTGCGAGTAACGGCGCCCCATGGCCAGCACCGCAATGCCGCCTGCCAGACACAAGCCTGCCAGCGGGAGCATCGCCAGCGTATGGCTTCCTGTCCGTTCGCTAATCATGCCGTAGGCATTCACCATCACCGCGCCGCCAATCAGGTTGGCGATCGCCCCGATGGCCGCCAGCCCGGCGGCGGCTGAGGTGCTGCTCATCCAGCCCGACGCCAGCGCCCAGAAGGGCCCCTTCATCGCATAAGCGCCAATCAAAATGGTGCTGAGGATCGCAATGGTGGCCGGCAGCGACAGATTGATAAACGCCGCAAACACGCCGCCCGCGATCATAAAGAGGGTGAGCGCCGTGTGCCAGCGGCGTTCATTACTTCGATCCGAACTGCGCCCCCAGACAATCATCAGCACCGAGGCCAGACCATAGGGGATGGCATTAAGCAGCCCGGTGGTCAGGTTATCCAGATGGAACGACTTCAGCAGCTGGGGAGACCAGACGCTAAGGGTCGTGCCGGCAGAAGAGGCGCCGGCGTAAATCAGCGCCATGAGCCAGATTTGACGATGCTTCAACAGTTGCCAGGTGGAGGTGTGGCCGATCTGTTTCTGCTGTTGGCGCTCCGCCTGAAGCGTGTTTTCCAGCCATGCTTTCTGACGATCGTTTAACCAGCCAGCCTGGTGTGGACGGTCCCGCAAGATGAAAAACGCGGCTATCCCCAGCAGGACCGCCGGCAGCCCTTCAATAATGAATAACAGATGCCAGCCGCGCAGGCCTAACCACCCATCCATCATCAGTATCAACCCGGAAAGCGGGGAGCCGATAAAGTTAGCCAGCGGAATGGCCACCATAAACGAGGCGATGATCCGCGCCCGGTAGCGCGACGGGATCCACCAGGTCAGATAGAGCACCACGCCCGGGAAAAAGCCCGCTTCGGCAGCCCCTAGCAAAAAGCGTACGATGTAAAGGGAGGTGGTATTTTGCACCAGCGCCATACACATCGATACCACTCCCCAGCTGATCATAATGCGCGGGATCCACAATCGTGCCCCCACCTTCTGCATCGCCAGGTTGCTGGGTACTTCAAAGATAAAGTAGGCCACAAAATACAAGCTGCTGGCGAAGCCGAAAGCCGCCTTACTCAGGCCCAGATCCTGATTCATCTGCAGCGCCGCCATGCCTATGTTGCCGCGGTCAATAATCGATACCAGGTAGCTCACCACCAGGAAAGGCAGGATGCGCCAGATAACCCGTCGCATGGTTTCTTTTTCCAGCGCGTCGTTATCGCTCGCGCGGGGCGGTAATTGATCGGTCATGGTTTCCTCGCAGGGTTTCATTATGTTTATCAGGAAAACGATGTAGAGATGAAATAAGTTACTTTAGCTTGATGCCTCTGGTTTCCGGCGCTCGCCACACCACCAGCATCGCCGCAAGGAAAGCAACCACGGTCGTCGCCAGTCCCGCGGTGAAACCGCCAGCGTTGGCGACAGCGCCAATCAGTAACGGCGCAATAAATCCGCCCAGACGGCCTCCGTTATAGGCGAGCCCCATCAGGAAGCCCCGGGATGAGGTGTCTCCGATGATTTCCGCCAGGAAGGGTCCCGAGCCCGCAAAAATACCGTTAACCCCGAAACCGGCCATGAAAATCGCCACCATCAGAATGAAGGGTTGCGTGGTCACAAGGTACAGCGCGACGGCAATGGCGCCGGTTAACAGATAAATCAGGAACATCGGACGGCGTCCCCACTTATCCGCCAGCACCGAAAACACCAGAAAACCCGCGATGGCTCCAGCCTGCAGCGCAAGTACAAACTTCAGGCTGTGCAAAAAATCCAGATGTTTGACTTCCCGCAGATAGGTGGGTGTCCAGGTAAATACGCCCCAGAACAGATACTGAATAAAAAAGATAAAGACAAAGGCCAACAGCAGACCTCGCAGATTCTGTTTACCCAGCTTTACGGCAGGTTGACGACTCGTCGCCTTCGCCTGTTGACGAGCAAGCCAAACCTGCGATTCCGGTGTGAACCAGGCGACCACACTCATAATGAATACCGGCAGCGCGCCGATCATAAACAGATAGCGCCATGCACCCTGCTCCAGGCCGCCGTTAACCGAGCTGACGATTGCCGTCAGGCTGATAGCCAGAATCGCGCCAACAGGTAAGCCCATTTGCATCAACGCGCCGCCGCGCGCGCGCCGTTCAGGTCGCCAGGTTTCAGCAATCAGCGCCGCGCCCGAGGTCCACATTCCGCCCATACCCAGCGCGCCGCAAAAACGTAAAAGCGCGAAATGTTGTTGATCGTGCGTAAAGGCTAACAGGCCGGAAAAGAGTGAATAGATGGCGATACAGATCAGCGCCGTTTTCACACGCCCAATTTTGTCGGCGATAAAACCAAACAGGATCCCGCCAATAATCTGCCCCCCGGCCGTGACGCTGATAAACAGCCCAAGCTCGGCTTTATTAATACCGAACACCACGCCCAGCACTGGCAACAGCAATGAAAGCAGAAAGGAGTCGTAGCTTTCAAATGTCCAGCCAAGGCCGCCCAGCGCCAGCGTCCGCCTCTCAGCGACGCGTTGTGGCAATGCGTCAGGCGTCGCTTTAGTCGCAGTAAATTGATTTAGCTCGCTTTTACTGGTCATTGATATTCTCCACAGAGGTTAACCGATAACAGGTTGCGGCGGTACGCCAGAACAACTGCGCCTGTTCGTCAGGGGACGCCTGTTGCGCCAGGCGTTTGCAGGCGTTCCAGAAAACGCCGTAGCTGAACATGCCTTTATCGACGGGAAAGTTGCTGGCGAACATGCAGCGTTCGGCACCGAAAAGAGAAACGATGGTCTCAAACCACGGCATCCATGCCTGTGCCAGCATTTGCGAATCCGGCGGCGTCTCTGCCGCTGCGAAGTGAAATCCCCTGACCGTCATCCCAAAGCCGCTAATTTTTACGCATACGTTCGGCAGTTCCGCCAGACGTCGCATACCGTTTCGCCACTGCTGAAACATGTCCGGATCCCGTTCTGAACAGGGTCCAACGCCGACCGGCCCGCCGCAGTGATCGATCACAATCTGTAACGTTGGTATTTCCCGCGCCAGATCGGCAATCTCCTCCAGCTGCGTGTGGTAAACCCATACATCGAGCGACAATGCATGCCTCGCGAGACAGGCAGCGCCCCGGCGGAACGGAGCGCTCTGCGCCAGGCCTGCCGGTGGCGTAACCGGGCTGGAGGTAACCCGCGGATCGGGATGCCAGGCCAACGGATTGCGCATCCCACGCAGCCGCCCGCCGGATAACGCTATCGCGCGCTCAATGGCAGGCTGCATCGCGTCCCCCGCCAGTAAACTGAGCCCGCCGATGATGGCTTCGCATCCGAGCGCGTTTGCATAATGTCCGCTGGCGAACATCGCGGCGATACCGCTGGCAAACTCGATTTCACCAAGCGGTTTAAGCGTCTCCGGCCCGTCGCGACGCAACATAGAGCGGCATTGCACATAGACCGATGAGACAACGCGATGCCCTGAGGTCTGGATATCGTCGCTGAACTCATGGGTGAGATAGCGGCCGGTTTGCCGATCCCAAAGATGATGATGCGCATCAATGATGGGCAGCTCGGGTTGTAATGGCGCTTCACGATGTAACGCAAGCCACTCGTTTCTGACCGCAAGGTGCGGCGCGGTAACGATCTCCATGAACACCTCGTTTTGTTTTACCCTGTACAACAGTGTTTTATTTTACAAAACTACTATAACGAGGCCGCCGTGTTTTTATCCAGTTAACGATTGGTTTAAATGATGTAAATAAGAGGTGAATCACAGATGTATAAGGTCGTTAAAAGCGGGGGAAGGGAGGGGCTAACAGAAATTAATATGTTTTCAAGAAGTTAAAAATCAGCCTGAGCGACACCGATACAATGCCTCACCACGAGCAGCAGGCTCCTGCGTAAAACAGTGCGGGCAGCATACGCCACGCAGGCCCACGTAGCGCCGCCGGACAGTTGTTGTCGCCCGGCTTAGCGCAGCGCAAGCCGGGAAAATGCTGAACCTAACGCGCCAGATTATCGTAGCCGCGCCAGCGATAGTTGAGCACCGACAGCGCCCAACAGGCGACAAACAGCCCGACCACCACAAACCCGGCGTCGCCGAGGTTGTCGTTTAACACCCCGACCCAGCGCCATATTCCGCCGCTGAGCGCAAACTTATCCATCAGCAGACCCAGCGCTTCCAGGCCGCCGATAAACAGCGCCACCACCACCGAAGTGCCGGTGATGGTCATGTTGTAGTAAAGCTTGCGCTGCGGCTTGCTGAACGCCCAGCCGTAGGCGCCGACCATCAGCACGTTATCGAGGGTGTCCACCAGCGCCATGCCGCTGGCGAACAGCGCCGGGAAGACCATAATCGACCAGACGGAAATCCCGCTCGACGCGCCGGCGGCGGAGATGCCCAGCACGCCGATTTCGGTGGCGGTATCAAACCCGAGGCCGAACAGGAAACCGACCAGGTACATCTGCCAGCTGCGGCTGACCAGACGAAAGGTTTTGCCAAACAGCCAGCTCATCACCCCGCCGCCGCTGACGATCTCGTCGCTCACCGGCTCACCGCGCTTCCACGCCCGAAAGCTGCGCCAGACGCTGCGCAATATCACCAGGTTGATAAAGGCCATCGCCAGCAGAAACAGCGCCGACACCGCGGTGCCGATGACGCTGCCGGTGTCGTGCAGCCAGCTCATCTGCGCGCTGAAGGCCGTGGCGGTCGCGGCAATCGCCGCCGAGGCCAGCACCACAATCGACGAGTGGCCCAGCGAGAACCAGGCCCCGACGGCGAAAGGCCGCCGCCCCTGCTGCATCATCTTGCGGGTGACGTTATCAATCGCCGCGATATGGTCGGCGTCCACCGCGTGGCGCAGACCGTAGCCCCAGGCCAGCAGGCTGGCGGCCATCAGCGCGCCGCTGTCGCCAAAGGCCTGCAGCGCCCAGCACCAGGCCAGTAGGTTCGCCGCGATCAACCCCAGCACCAGTCCCGCAGCGCGCGGCTGCTGGCGTAAAACTGTCATTATCATTGTTGTGTTCCTTGAGCCTGTCCGCGGGCGGCGGCGATCACCGCCTGACCATAGGCGATTGCGCCGTCGCCGGCCGGCAACTGCTGCGCAAACAGCAGAGTAAAATCCGCCAGATAAAAGGTCAATCGCGCCGCCAGCAGGCGGTTATGCAGCACTCCGCCGCTGCAGACCATCGTGTCGATGCCGCGGGCGATGGCGCAGTCGCGGGCCATCGCCGCCAGTCCGCTGGCCAGGGCGTCATGGAATGCCCAGGCTTTTTGCGCCGGGGTCGCCTGCCAGCGCAGCCACTGTCGCCAGAAGGTGGCTAAGTCCAGCGCATTGCCGCGCCACGGCAGCGTGACCGGATGGCAGACGCCGGAGCAGCTGGCGGCCAGCGCCTCCAGCCTACAGGCCGCCTCGCCCTCATAGCTCAGGCTCTCCGGGGCGCAGTCCAGCGCGCAGGCGACGGCATCAAACAGCCGTCCGCAGGACGAGGCGCGCGGCGCGTTAATGCCGCGATCGATGGCCTGCGCCAGCAGCGGCCAGTTGCGCTGGCGCAGCGTACCGGTCTGCGGGTAATCCTGCCAGTCGGGGATAAAGGCCAGGCACTGAGCCAGCAGATTACGCCACGGCTGACGCGCCGCCAGGTCGCCTCCCGGCAGCGCGACGGCCGGCAGCCCGCCGAGATGTTCGCACTGGCGATAGTTAACTTGCAGGCACTCCCCGCCCCATAGCGCGCCGTTCTCCCCCATGCCGATTCCGTCGAGGATCAGGGCGATGACGTCTCCGCCGTCGAGCGGCCAGCGGTGCTCCGCCAGGCACGCCGCAGCGTGAGCATGGTGATGTAGCACTGTCTCTACCGGCAGCGGCAGAGTCGCCGCCCACTGCGTCGAGCGATAGCCGGGATGGGCGTCAACCACTACCCGCTGCGGCATAAAGGCGTAGATGTTCTGCATCAGCTGTAGCGCGCTGCGCCACTGCTGCTCGACGCCCTCCTCGCCAAGATCGCCAAAGTGCTGGCTGAGAACCGCTTCGCCCCCGCGCGCCAGGCAGAAGGTGTTTTTCATGTCCGCGCCCAGCGCCAGCAGCGGCGGAACCTTCTCCAGACCCGGCGGCAGCGGCAGCGCATCCGGGACATAGCCCCGGGCGCGGCGCAGCATTTCTCCGCTCGAGCGCACCAGCGAATCATCCATCCGCTGCACGATGTCGCGGTTATGGAGCAAAAAGCCGTCGGCGATGTCGACTAAGTCGTTGAGCGCCTGAGTATTACTTAACGCCGGCGGGCGGCCGCTAAGGTTGCCGGAGGTCATCACGATAGGGCGCGCCAGCGCCTGCAGAAGCAAATGCTGCAGCGGATTAGACGGCAGCATCACCCCAACTTCCGCAAGCCCTGGCGCAATCTCGTCGCACAGGCCGGAGACCTGCGCTTTGCTAATCAGTACGATGGGCGCCGCCGGGGAGCCCATCAGCGCCGCGGCGTCGGCAGGTAACCCCGCCGCAGAGGGCAGCATCACCGCCAGCGGTTTCGCCGGACGGTGTTTCCTCGCCCGCAGCGTGGCAACGGCAGCGGGGTTGCCGGCGTCGCAGGCCAGATGAAAGCCGCCGACGCCTTTTATCGCCACGATGTCGCCCGCCGCCAGCCGGGCGATAGCCGACTGCAGCGCCGCCTCGCCGTCCAGCGTTTCCCCTTGCGCCCGCCATTCCAGTCGCGGCCCGCAGTCGGGGCAGGCCACCGGCTGGGCGTGAAACCGGCGATCGGCAGGATCGCGGTATTCCGCCTCGCAGGGCGGGCAGAGCGGAAACGGCGCCATCGCGGTAAATGGCCGGTCGTAAGGCATCGCGCGAATAATGGTTAACCGCGGCCCGCAGTGGGTGCAGTTGATAAAGGGGTAGCGGTAGCGGCGCGCCCGGGGATCATTCATCTCCGCGAGGCACGCCGGGCAGGTCGCGGCATCGGGCACGATCTGGGTGCGCATCCGTCCCGCCCCGCTCTCGCGGATGGTGAAATCCTGCGGCGGAGCCGCCCAGCGATAAGGGGTGCAGTCGGCGCTGTCGATCCGCGCCAGCGGCGGGCAGTGGGCAGCGAGGGCGGCAGTAAAACCATCATCGTCCCCGGCCAGCCGCACCAGCACGCCGTCGCCGTCGTTACAGACATCGCCGCAGCGCGCCTGCCCCTGAGCCAGCTGCCAGACAAAGGGGCGGAACCCCACCCCCTGCACTTTACCGCGAATGCGGATTTGCACCCCGTTCATGCCTGAGCTTACCAGGCCAGCGCCGTGCGGCGACGTTTTTCCTGGTTCATCTGCTCCAGCTTGTTGCGGTCTACGCAGACCAGGGCATGCGTCGGGCAGACCTCCATGCAGGCCGGGCCGCTGTCGCGGTGGAAGCAGAGATCGCACTTGTTGGCTTCGGCTTTTTCCGCCACGACGTTCAGTCCGGCGCCGCTATGGCGGATCACCGGCCGCACCACTACCTCCATCGCCCCGTACGGGCAGGCGACGACGCAGGTTTTGCAGCCGATGCAGCGCTCCTGCATCACATGAACAAAGCCTTTATCGCGGCTGATGGCGCCGTTCGGGCAGACGTTGGCGCACGGGGCGTCCTCACACTGACGGCAGGCGGTGGCCGTGGAGACATTGACCCCTTTGATGACGTGAATACGCGGCTGAAAGGTGTGCGGCGTCAGGGAGGCGCAGTCCTGATGTTCCTGATGGGAGACCACGCAGGCTACTTCGCAAGTGCGACAGCCGATGCATTTGCTCGCATCGGCGATAATGAAACGGTTCATCCATTTCTCCAGCAGTAAGAGGGTTAGGCGCCGGAGTATGCATAATACGTTCCAGTTTTTATCTTATTGATAATAAGTAAAATTTAATGCTTAGCGCGCTGTCATCGTCAGTAGTGACGATGACAGCTGACGACGTCAGGCGCAGGGACCTGACACCAGCGACTCACGCTCGATCAGCGCCCCGGGGAAACTCTGCTGAACATTGAATTCCCCGCCATCGAGCATAAATATCAGGCGATTAATGCTCTCTTTAATCATCTCCGTCACCGGCACCCGGACGCTGGCGAGCGACGGCACCATGTACGGCGCCAGCACAATATCGTCAAACCCCACCACCGAGACCTGCTCCGGCACCTTAACGCCCAGCTGGTGAAGCTGCTTCATCGCCCCGATGGCCATATCGTCATTGCTCGCCACCAGCGCGCTGTAGGTCACCCCGCGCTGACGCAGGCTCTCCACCGCCGCCGCGCCGGTTTCCGGCGTCCAGCGCCCTTCGGCGATGAGCGCCTCGTTGAGGGGAATGCCGTGGCCAGCCAGCGCGTCTTTATAGCCGGCAAGGCGCTCGACGCCGGTGGGCGAGTCAAGGGAGCCGGTAATAAAGGCGATATCTCGGTGACCCAGGGCAATCAGCCGCTCCACCACCCGCATCGCCGACGCTTTTTGATCGGACCAGACACAGTGGCTGGCGTGGCGGCGCAGCCGGCGGTTCAGCACCATGATCGGCTGCGAGTGGTTCTCAACGATCTCGTCCATCTCGTCGACGGTGAGAAAGCGCGGGTAGATGATGATCGCATCGCAGCGCAGATCCAGCAGATACTGGATCGCTTCCCGCTCCTCTTGCGCGCTGTGCTTGCCATCGGCGAGGATCAGCTGCCGCCCTTTATCCTCCGTCATCCGCGCCACGTGGTACAGCAGCTCGCTGAAATAGACGCCGTGGTAGAGGGTGTTGGTCACCACCAGGCCAAGGGTTTGCGTGGTTTTGGTCGCCAGGTTGCGCGCCAGCAGATTCGGTCGGTAGCCGCTCTCCGCCACCGCCTTAAACACCCGGTCTTTGGTCTCCTGGCTGACATAGCCGTTGCCCGACAGCACCCGCGACACGGTCGCCTTCGATACCCCCGCGCGCTTTGCGACCTCCAGCATCGTTGCCATGTGATTCTTCCTGTTGCAAAAGTTGCAGGCAGTGTACTGCACGTTTCTGGCTTTTACAGCACCCCCTGCTCACCACCGCGATCCTGCTCGCCGCGACGCTTCGCGATCAAAATCACAAAAATGAGATCATCTTTTTTTATTTCTTGTGCAATCAAATGAAACTCACCATGATTTTGTGGAACCGGTTTCCTATAAAGCATGGTATCGCCCGACGATGCGGCGCGGTAACAGATCAGTACCCTATTGATAAACAGGATAAAATCCGATGTCGAAAAATTATGCAGCCCTGGCGCAACAGATAGTCGCGGCATTAGGCGGAGTCGATAACGTCGTCGCCGTGACCCACTGCATGACGCGTCTGCGCTTCGTGGTCAAAGACAACGAACAGGTCGATAGCCCTACCCTGAAAGGCCTGACCGGGGTGCTCGGCGTCGTGCGCAGCGATAATCAGTGCCAGGTGATCATCGGCAACACGGTCTCTCAGGCCTATCGCGAGGTAGTGAATCTGCTGCCTGGCGACCTGCGCCCGGTCGAGCCGCAGGGCAAAGCGCCGGTCACCCTGAAACGCATCGGCGCCGGGATCCTCGACGCGCTGATCGGCACCATGTCGCCGCTGATCCCGGCGATTATCGGCGGATCGATGGTCAAGCTGCTGGCGATGATCCTTGAGATGAGCGGCGCGTTGCCGAAAGGCTCGCCGACGCTGACCCTCCTGACGCTTATCGGCGACGGCGCGTTTTTCTTCCTGCCGCTGATGGTGGCCGCCTCCGCGGCGGTGAAATTCAAAACCAATATGTCGCTGGCCATCGCTATCGCCGGGGTGCTGGTGCATCCCGGGTTTATCGAATTAATGGCCAAAGCCGCCCAGGGCGAACACGTCGAATTTGCCCTTATTCCGGTGACCGCGGTGAAATACACCTACACGGTGATCCCGGCGCTGGTGATGACCTGGTGTCTGTCGTATATCGAACGCTGGGTGGATCGCATTACCCCGGCGGTGACGAAAAACTTCCTTAAGCCGATGCTGATCGTGCTGATCGCCGCCCCGCTGGCGATCCTGCTGATTGGCCCGCTCGGCATCTGGATCGGCAGCGCCATTTCCGCACTGGTCTATACGATCCACAGCTATCTCGGCTGGCTGTCGGTGGCGATTATGGGCGGGCTGTGGCCGCTGCTGGTGATGACCGGCATGCACCGGGTCTTTACGCCGACCATCATTCAGACCATCGCCGAAACCGGCAAAGAGGGCATGGTAATGCCGTCAGAGATCGGCGCCAACCTGTCGCTCGGCGGCTCGTCGCTGGCGGTGGCGTGGAAAACGAAAAACCCGGAATTGCGCCAGACGGCGCTGGCCGCCGCGGCATCGGCGATTCTGGCCGGTATTTCCGAACCGGCGCTGTACGGCGTGGCGGTGCGCCTGAAACGCCCGCTGATCGCCAGCTTAATCAGCGGCTTTATCTGCGGCGCGGTGGCGGGCATCGCCGGACTGGCCAGCCACTCGATGGCGGCGCCGGGGCTGTTCACCAGCGTGCAGTTTTTCGATCCAGCCAATCCAATGACCATCGTCTGGGTGTTTGGCGTGATGGCGCTGTCGGTAGTGCTGTCGTTTGCCCTGACGCTGATCCTCGGCTTTGAAGATATTCCCGTTGAACAGGCCGCCGCCGACGCCCGAGCGCGCCAGGCCCAGGCCCAGGCAACCCACGCCTGAACACACCATTAATAACGAGGTAACGCATGGCGAGTTTCCCACAGGGATTTTTATGGGGCGGCGCACTGGCCGCCAACCAGTCAGAAGGCGCATGGCGCGAAGGGGGGAAAGGGATGGCCACCGTGGATACCCTCCCCCACGGCGCCCACCGTCTGCCGGTAAAATTAGGCCTGGAGAAGCGCTTCACGCTTCGCGAAGACGAATTCTACCCCAGCCACGAGGCGATCGATTTCTACCACCGCTACAAGGAAGATATCGCCCTGATGGCGGAGATGGGGTTCAGCGTCTTTCGCACCTCAATCGCCTGGAGCCGCCTGTTCCCGCGCGGCGACGAGCAGCAGCCGAATCCGCAGGGCATCGCCTTCTATCGTTCGCTGTTCGAGGAGTGCAAAAAGCACGGTATCGAGCCGCTGGTGACGCTGTGCCATTTTGACGTGCCGATGCATCTGGTGATGGAGTACGGCTCCTGGCGCAACCGCAAAATGGTCGATTTCTTCAGCCACTACGCCCGCACCTGCTTTGAAGCTTTTGACGGTCTGGTGAAATACTGGCTCACCTTCAATGAAATCAACATCATGCTGCACAGCCCCTACTCCGGCGCCGGGCTGGTGTTTGAAGAGGGAGAAAATCAGGAGCAGGTGAAGTACCAGGCGGCGCATCACGAGCTGGTGGCCAGCGCGCTGGCGACAAAAATCGCCCACGAGATAAACCCGCAGAATCAGGTCGGCTGCATGCTGGCGGGCGGTAATTTCTACCCTTACTCCTGCAAGCCGGAAGATGTATGGATGGCGCTGGAGAAGGACCGCGAAAACCTGTTCTTTATTGACGTCCAGGCGCGCGGCGCCTACCCGGTATGGGCCGCGCGGGTATTCCGGGAAAAGGGGGTCACCATTGCGAAGCTGCCGGGCGATGATGAGATCCTCAAAAACACCGTCGATTTCGTCTCCTTTAGCTACTACGCCTCGCGCTGCGCCTCGGCGGAGATGAACGCCAGCAACACCAATGCCGCCAACATCGTCAAGTCGCTGAAGAACCCGCACATTCCGGCCAGCGAATGGGGCTGGGGCATCGACCCGCTGGGCCTGCGCATCACCATGAACATGATGTACGACCGCTATCAGAAACCGCTGTTCCTGGTGGAAAACGGGCTCGGCGCCCGGGACGAGATTGACGCCAGGGGGGAGATCAATGACGACTATCGCATCAGCTACCTGCGCGAGCACATCAAGGCGATGCGCGACGCCATCGGCGACGGTATTCCGGTGCTGGGCTACACCAGCTGGGGCTGCATCGATCTGGTTTCGGCGTCAACCGGCGAGATGAGCAAGCGCTACGGCTTTGTCTATGTCGATCGCGACGATGCCGGCAACGGCACGCTGGCGCGCAAGCGTAAAAAGTCGTTCTTCTGGTACCAGAAGGTGATAGCCAGCAACGGCGCCGACCTCGACTAAGCGCGTCTCCCGCGCTCGCCCGTCTCTCCGCGCTAACCGGGGGACGGGCGCTGCTTTCTGTTTCATCTATTACATGTTTTTTTCTCGAGCCTGATTCCAGTTTCTGGTTTGCCTCCCGTTCACACCAACTGGTATTTTATCCAGTATATTTTCAGGGGTATCTTCAGCAAGGAGCACATCATGAACGCACAGCACACCACCGCAGCCGGAGGGATCGCCAGGGCCATTCGCCAGTTAACCGTGGGATATGTCAGAAAACGCCATGAGAACCGCAAAACGCGGGAGACGCGGCGCTACACCCGCCATGCGGCGCTGAGCCTGAACGGCGACTGGCTGGAGCAGGCGGGATTCCCGGTCGGCACGCAGGTCAGAGTCTCGGTGTCGCCCGGTAAATTAGTGATAGAGAATCTTGAGCTGGCGCCGCCGGTAACGGGGCTCCCGGCCGGTCAGTCGCGCGCCGTCGGGGAGCCCTGAGCACCGCTGGGTTAATCGTCTGCGGCTTCCAGCCGGGCAAAGCCGCCGTGGCCCTGCCAGCCTGCCAGCTGCTGGTACACCCGGGCAACGGCGGCTTTCACCGGCTGGGTCATCGGATAATAAAAACCGACAATATCCGGCTGAATGCCGAGGAAGATCACTTCGCCGACGTCTTCTTTCAGCTGATCGACCAGATAGTTGAGCGGCATGTTATGGGTGGTCATCATAAACATCTCGGCGATGTCGTCGGGGTCGATGACGCGAATGTCGCCGGGGTTTAGGCCCATATCGGTGGCATCGACGATCAGCAGGCGTTCGGGGCGTAATTCGCGGATCGCCACGATGTCGTTTTCCGGCGCGCTGCCGCCGTCGATGACCACCCACTGGCCGGCCGGGTTCGCCGCGCACATCTCCGCCAGCAGCGGGCCGGCGCCGTCGTCGCCCATCATACTGTTGCCGACACAGAGTAAAACGTCAGTCACGTAATCTCCTCACCATCAGGTAGATGGCGCTTTCCTGGTGAATATCATGCAGCATGCTGAGCATTGTTTTGCTCCACGCCTGCTGCTGCGGGGTCTGCGCGGACTGCGCTTTATCAAAGGCGTTGGCCAGCATTGCCACATGGCTGCTGTCGATGACGATTTCGCCATACTTCGGCACCCCCTCCATTTTGCGCCGCGCGACGCTGCCGGCCTCAAGGGTGGCGATCCATGCCAGATACGCGTCCCACGGGCAGCTCAGCGCCGCCTCAAGACAGTCGATAACGCCGAGGTGGTGGCCAATCGCCAGGCTGTAATAGACCACCTGCTGCGCCTGATCCGGCGTGGCGTCGTTCTCATCAATAAATTTACGGCTCAGCTGACTGAACACCACCGTCTCGCTCATCGGATACGCGCCCCCTCGACCACCTGGTTGAGATGGGTGACGATCTCGGTCAGACGCGGATCTTTCTCCGCCTCCAGCCAGCGCAGCACCTGGCTGTCGCCCTGGCCGAGCAGACGCATATAGTCGTCGGCAATCTGCCGACCATAGCGATAGCCCGCCAGACGGCGCGCTTCGCGATCGATGCGCACCCTCAGGGGTTGCACCATATCGGCGTGCAGCAGCTCGGTCGGCTGTTCGTCAAGCTCGCCCGGCAGGCGGGCGTGAATTTTCTGCTCCAGCAGGCCGAGGGCCATGGCGAAGCCGTACAGGGTGGCGGCGGGCGTCGGCGGGCAGCCCGGGATATAGACATCGACCGGTACGATTTTATCGGTACCGCCCCAGACGCAGTACAGGTCGTGGAAGATGCCGCCGCTGTTGCCGCAGGCGCCGTAGGAGATGCAAATCTTTGGATCCGGCGCCGACTGCCAGGCGCGCAGCGCCGGGGAGCGCATCGCGCGGGTCACCGCCCCGGTAAACAGCAGGATATCGGCATGGCGCGGCGAAGGCACCACCTTAATCCCGAAGCGTTCCGCGTCGAACAGCGGTGAAAGGGTAGCGAAAATTTCGATTTCACAGCCGTTACAGCCGCCGCAGTCGACGCGATAAACGTAGGCGGAACGTTTGATTTTCTTCAGCAGCGAGGCCTTCATGCTGGCGATGGATTCATCCACCGTCATCGGCACCGGAATGCCGTTTTCATCGCGTGGGCCAAGTAAAGTGCTCATCAGCTGGCCTCTCTCATGTGGCGGGTCAGTTCAATACGATCGGACGGCACCAGGCATTTCTGGCGCTTGCATTCCGGGCAGGTTTCGAAGCTTTCGCGGTGCAGCTCGGCGCGGGTGTCGCCGTTATGCTTGAGCAGCGCGATGGCGTAGTCGATCTCCTTCTGCACCGCGAACGGCCGCTGGCACTCCCGGCAGTGGCAGATAGCGAAGCGCGACTGCTGGAGAAAATCCTCTTTCTTCCACACCGCCAGCTCATACTCCGGCGACAGCTTAATCGCCGCCGTCGGGCAGACCTCTTCACAGCGGCCGCAGAAGATGCAGCGTCCGAGGTTGAACTGCCACGCCAGCTGGTTTGTGGCCAGATCGGTCTCTACCGTCAGGGCGTTCGACGGGCAGGCGTTCACGCAGGCCGCGCAGCCGATACACTGCTGCGGGTTATGCTCCGGCTTGCCGCGGAAGTTTTTATCTACCGGCATCGGCTCCAGCGGATAGGCGTGCGTCGCGGTGCCGGTCTTAATCACTTTTTTAATAAAGGTAAACATGGCGATTCCTTATTTCAGCGGCGAGTTTTTACGCTCGATGCTATAGCGCTCCAGCTCTTTGTACGGCACCACTTTGCTCTTCTTCTTGCGGACATCGACCACGGTCATGCGGTCGGTACAGGAGTAGCACGGGTCAAGGCTGCCGATGATCAGCGGCGCATCGGAAACGGTATTGCCGCGCAGCATATAGCGCAGAGTCGGCCAGTTGGCGTAGGTCGCCGCCCGGCAGCGCCAGCGGTACAGCTTCTGGTTGTCGCCGGTCATGCTCCAGTGAATATCATCCCCGCGCGGCGCTTCTGAGAAGCCCAGCGCGAAGCGGTGCGGAATATAGGTGAAGCCCTCCACCATCAGCGGACCGCCCGGCAGGTTATCAAGACCGTAATCAATCATGTTCAGCGCGGTATAAACCTCGTTGATCCGCACCTTGAGGCGGGAGATGACGTCGCAGCCCTGTTCGCTGTGGACTTCCATCGGCAGCAGGCCGTAGCCGACGAACGGGTGATCGGCGCGGGTGTCGCGGGCGTGGCCGCTGGCGCGCACCATCGGGCCGACGTTGCTGAAGTCGCGGGCGATTTTCGGGTCCAGACGGCCAATGCCGACAGTACGCTGCTCCATGTTCGGGGTGCTGAGCAGCATATCCACCAGCTCCTGCACGTCACGACGCATCTGCTGCGCCAGCTGGCGAGTCTGGATCATGTCCTCTTTCAGCAGGTCGCGGCGGATCCCGCCGATCAGGTTCAGACCGTAGGTTTTCCGCGCGCCGGTGAGGATCTCGGCCATCTTCATCGAGGTTTCGCGCACGCGGAAGAACTGCATAAAGCCGGAGTCGAAGCCGGTGAAGTGGCAGGCCAGACCGAGGTTCAGGAGGTGCGAATGCAGGCGTTCCACCTCCAGCAGAATGGCGCGGATCATCTGCGCCCGTTCCGGCACCATGATGCCCATCGCATTCTCCACCGAGGTGGTATAAGCGGTGCTGTGGGCGAAGCCGCAGATGCCGCACACCCGGTCCGACAGGAAGGTGACTTCGTTATAACCCATGCGGGTTTCCGCCAGCTTCTCCATCCCGCGATGGACATAGAACAGACGGTAATCGGCATCGATAATATTCTCGCCGTCAACGAACAGGCGGAAGTGGCCGGGCTCATCGGAAGTGACGTGCAGCGGGCCGATCGGCACCACGTTGTTTTTCTTGCTGCCCAGCTCGTTGATGAACTCGTAGGTTTCGGCGTCGGTGGTCGGCGCCGGACGCTGGCGATAGTCCATGCTGTCTTTACGCAACGGATAGAGTTCGTCCGGCCAGTCGTCCGGCAGCACCAGACGGCGTTCGTCCGGCAGGCCAACCGGCACGAGGCCGTACATATCGCGCACTTCGCGCTCGCCCCACACCGCCGCCGGCACGCGCGGCGTCACCGATGGGTATTCCGGTTTGTTGGCATCCACTTCCACACGCACGGTGATCCAGCATTTGGTGCCCTGCTCCATCGACAGCACATAATAGACCGCGTAGTGGCCGTTCAGCTTACGTTCATCGTTGCCGAACAGCACCGACAGCCAGCCGCCCTGCTGGTAGTAGAGAAACTCCACGACTTCCGGCAGGTAATTGACCTTCACGGTGATGGTTAACTGATCTTTGGTCTGCCAGGCTTCGTCCAGCACCACGCCCGGAAAGGCCTGGTGCAGCGCCGCAAGATAGTGTTGACCGATTTTTTCTTCAGACATGCTCAAACTCTCTTAATCACGCCACCAGCAAGGAGACGAAAGCTAAAAAGGCGAAACCAAACCCGGCCCAGGTGACGCGGGAGGTGGCACAGAAGCGCAGACGCGCCATGCTGTTTTCAAACAGCGCGATGATCAACACCCCAACCACCAGCTTGACGACGGCCACCACCAGCGCCAGCAGCAGGCCGCCGACGCTGAAGCTGGTCATCTGGCCCCACGGGAAAAAGACCCCGACAAACATCTGCAGCACCACCAGCTGTTTGAGGCTGATGCCCCACTTCAGGATGCCAAAGCCGCTGCCGCTGTACTCGGAAAGCGGCCCCTCCTGCAGCTCCTGCTCCGCTTCCGCCAGATCGAACGGCAATTTGCCCATCTCGATAAAGGTGGCGAAGGCGCAGGCGCACAGCGCCAGAATCAGTGGAATGCTGCGCGCTGCCGGCCAGTGATAAAGGGTGTCGGTGATACTGCTGATATGGGTGGAGCCCGCCACCTGCGCGGCGACCCACAGGCCCAGCAGCAGGATCGGCTCCACCAGCACGCCGAGCATCGCTTCGCGGCTGCTGCCCAGCGCGGTAAACGGGCTGCCGGTGTCCAGACCGGAAATCGCGAAGAAGAAACGGGCGATGGCGAACAGGTAGATCAGGGTGATGAGATCCCCAAGCACCGGCAGCGGAGAGTCCACCGTCACCACCGGCAAGGCGGTGGCGATGGTCAGCATCACGCCCACCATGACGTACGGCGTCAGGCGGAACACCCAGCCCGAGGCGTCGGGACCGACGCTCTGGCGGCCCAGCAATTTCAGGATATCCCGATACTCCTGCAGCACGCCCGGTCCGCGGCGGTTATGCAGCCGCGCGCGGGCGACGCGGACGATCCCGGATAACAGCGGCGCGACGGCAAACAGCGCCAGCGCCTGTAGCAATGCAATTAACAGACTCATTCTCAGGCTCCTCGGGAAATGACAATCACCACCAGCACCGCCAGCTCAACCAGCGCCATTCCGCGCAGCAGCGCCGGCGCCGAGGCCGATTGCCAGCCCGGCACCAGACGCACCGGGTTCAGCCAGTGACGCAGCTTCAGCAGCGGCGCAAAGGCCTCTTTCACCGGCATGGCGAAACCGTGGGCGGTGACCACCATCGACTGTTCGTGATCGTAGCCGCAGACCCAGGCCGCGCCGCGCGAGCGCGCCGCCAGGCGATCGCCTTTAAAGAAGATCATCAGCAGGAACGGCAGCAGCGGGCAGGCGATAAGCAGCAGCGCGATCATCGGCTGCGACACCACGCTCGACACCTGGGCCTGCAGCGGGAAGGCGCCGCTCACCAGCGGCAGCAGCCACGGCGCGGCGATGCCGCCAACGAGGCAGAAGACCGCCGCCATGACCACGCTCAGGGTCATCAGCCAGGGGGCGCAGGTGGCGTTTTCCGCCTCTTTGCTCCGCGGCGCGCCGAGGAAGGTGACACCATAGACTTTGGCCATACACATCACCGCCAGCGCGCCGGTGATCGCCAGGCCCACCGCCAGCAGCGGCCCCAGCAGACGGCCAATAAACAGGTCGCTGGTGCTCATTTTGAAGAAGGACTGGTAGATGACCCACTCGCCGGCGAAGCCGTTCAGCGGCGGCAAGGCCGCCATCGCCATCAGCCCCACCAGCATGGCGAGGGAGATCAGCGGCATTTTTTTACCGATGCCGCCCAGCTTCTCGATATCGCGATGGCCGGTGCGGAACCACACCGCCCCGGCGCCGAGGAACAGCGTAGTTTTGAACAGGCTGTGGTTAATCAGGTGATACATGCCGCCGATGAAACCCAGCACCATCAGCGTGCTGTTGCGGGTGGCCACGCCGGTAACGAAGGCGCCCAGCCCCAGCAGGATGATGCCGATATTCTCCAGGGTGTGATAGGCCAGCAGGCGCTGAATGTTATGCTCCATCAACGCATACAGCCCGCCGATGAAGGCGGTGATCATTCCCAGCACCAGCAGCATCACGCCCCACCACAGCGGCGGCACGCCGCCGGCCAGCGAAACGGTTAACATGCCGTACAGACCGACCTTCATGACCACAGTGGAAAACAGCGCGGCGGGCGGCGCGCTGGCCCCGGCGTGAGCCTGCGGCGCCCAGCCGTGCAGCGGGATCGCCCCCGCCAGCAGGGCGAATCCCGCCAGCCCCGGCAGCCACAGCAGCGGGTTCTGCATCATATCCACCGCCTGGAGATTGATCTGCGCCAGCTCGAGGGTGCCGTAGGTCGACCACACCAGCCAGCAGGTCCATGCCAGCAACAGCGTGCCGAGACGACCCAGCGCAAACCACAGCTTACCGGAGGCGGCGCAGCCGGTGAGAAACGCCGCGCAGAGCGCCATGATCTCCGCCATCACCACCAGCGAACCAATGTTGGTCACCACCACCGCGCAGGTGGCGGCGGCCAGCAGCAGGTTGACCAGCAGGCCGTTGGCCTTCACCTGCGGGTGGCGATGCCAGCTAATGTTAAACAGCGACACCGGCAGCGCCGACAGGCCGATGGCCAGCAGCCACAGGGCATTGACGCCGCCCACCCGCATTGTCAGATGGAGAAACTGCAGCATGCCGCCGTGGATCCGATCCGGCATCAGCAGCGCGGCGCCGCCGGCAACCACCAGCATAGCGCTGGCCACCGCGCCGCCAATCCCGGCAATGGCGCCGCTGAGCGGTTTACGCATGGCAAACACAAAGGCCAGCACGGCGCTGGCGGCGTACCACGTCACCGCCTGATTGACTAATCCAATTACACTCATTCCCTCTCCCCCTGTTGCGCCTGGAACAACGACAAGTCGCCAAGGTCGGTATTAAAGGTCAGCTGGCGTTTACGCTTGCTGGCCTGGGCGATATCACGGCTATCCACCAGCATCAGCGCTTTGGTCGGACAGGTCCGCACGCAGGCCGGGCCCTGGTCATCGAAGTGGCAGAGGTCGCATTTCACGGCAATGGCGCGCACGCCCGGCACCCAGTCGAGCAGCGAGCTGACGCGGGCCGGCGCCGGCGGCGCGGGGGGCGCCAGCCGGGTATTGGCATTGGCCGGAATATCCAGCGGACGGCTGCCGGAAAATTCGATCGCGCCAAACGGGCAGGCGATGCCGCACAGTTTGCAGCTTACGCACAGGCTTTCGTTGAGCTGGACGGCGCCATCGACGCGCTGGATGGCGTTTACCGGGCAGACAGCGGCGCAGGGGGCGTCTTCGCAGTGGTGGCACATCTGCGGTGCCGATTCTTTTTCATTACGCATCACCTGCAGCCGCGGCATAGCCTGCAGGCCGTGCTGGCGATGCGTCTCAGAGCAGGCGGCTTCGCAGGTGCGGCAGCCGATACAGACAGTGGAGTCAGCAATTACAAAACGGTTCACCGGGTCATCCTCGGGTGAAAGTCACTTTTGACGAAATCAGGTTGCGCAGGTGTCATTTTCGACACGTGTCGACACCTTGCGATCAGTGGGTCAGGGCCAGATGGCTTAAGTCCACCGGTTGGTCTTGCTCCATGGCGTCGTACAGACGGTCATAGACGGTGGCGATAATCGCCAGATAATGCTCCAGCACCTGGTCGCGGGAGCGGTTGCTGATCCGCCCGTCCACCGTGCCATCCGCGGCGAGCGTGGCCTGAGCAATCAGATACTTATCACCGCCGCCTTTGTTTTCGACGTAGTATTCGATGGTGTGGCTGTTGAAGCCTTCCGCCAGGGCGACGAACACCTGAAAATGGCCGAACAGCACGAAGCACAGCTCTTTGTCCGGCGCGCAGCTCATCGCGTGATGCAGGCGGGCTTTCGACAGGGTGATCCCCTGAACCAGCGAGTTACAGTAGATATGCCACTGCTCCTGCTGCTGCCGGTGACGGTCGGCGATGTAATCCGCCTTTTCACTTATTTCCCAAATAGTCATATCGGTTTCTCCGTAGCATGAGATGCACCGTCTAAGCATTTTCCGTGCCACATTTTATTTATTTGATTTAATTATATTTTTATATTTATTCCCTGCCGACGCGACATGTCGATGACAGCCCCGGCGCGTCGTCATCGACATTTCCTGCCGCCACGAGTCCTTTCTGGCACCGTTATTGCATAAAAGGCGCATCGCGATACGGAGGCGACTATGCACGAAATCACCCTCAGCCAGCGGGCGCTGGAAATTATTGAACAACAGGCGCAGCAGGCCGGCGCGCGGCGGGTGACCGGCGTGTGGCTTAAGGTGGGAGCATTTTCCTGCGTGGAAGCCAGCGCCCTGACCTTCTGCTTTGAGCTGGTCTGCCGCGGCACGCTGGCGGAGGGGTGCGAACTGCATATCGCCGAACAACAGGCTGAATGCTGGTGCGAACGCTGTCAGCAGTACGTCCATCTTGTCTCGCAGCACGTCCGCCGCTGCCCGCACTGCAATAACGACCAGCTACAGATCGTGGCGGATGACGGCTTACAGATTCAGCGTTTAGAATTGGAGTAAATTATGTGTACAACATGCGGCTGTGGAGAAGGCAACCTCTATATTGAAGGAGACGAACGAAACCCGCATTCCGCGTTCCGCAGCGCCCCCTTCGCGCCCGCCCCACGCCAGACGATGACCATCACCGGCGTAAAAACCGACCACTTCGCCCCCACCCGCACGACAGAGGGCGATCTGCATTACGGCCATGGCGAAGCGGGGACTCACGCCCCGGGCCAGAGCCAGCGGCGCATGCTGGAAGTGGAAATCGACGTGCTGGATAAAAACAACCGTCTGGCGGCGCGCAACCGCGCGCGCTTTGCGGCGAAGCAGCAGCTGGTGCTGAATCTGGTTTCCAGCCCCGGCTCCGGCAAAACCACCCTGCTCACCGAAACCCTCACCCGGCTGAAAGGGCGTGCCGACTGCGCAGTGATTGAAGGCGACCAGCAAACGGTCAATGACGCCGCCCGCATTCGCGC
The DNA here is from genome assembly GCF_019753495.1 of Klebsiella sp. TF21-TM. Taxonomy (NCBI): domain Bacteria; kingdom Pseudomonadati; phylum Pseudomonadota; class Gammaproteobacteria; order Enterobacterales; family Enterobacteriaceae; genus Klebsiella; species Klebsiella sp. TF21-TM. Next base: position 24,440 of record NZ_JAIJYL010000009.1, read on the forward strand.
CACCGGCACCCCGGCGATTCAGGTCAACACCGGGAAAGGCTGCCATCTCGACGCCCAGATGATCGCCGACGCCGCCCCGCGCCTGCCGCTGGCTGACCACGGCATTCTGTTTATTGAAAACGTCGGTAACCTGGTCTGCCCGGCGAGCTTTGATCTCGGCGAACGCCATAAGGTGGCGGTGCTGTCGGTCACGGAAGGCGAAGACAAGCCGCTGAAGTATCCGCATATGTTCGCCGCCGCCAGCCTGATGCTGCTCAACAAGGTCGACCTGCTGCCGTATCTCAATTTCGACGTCGAGAAGTGCCTGGCCTGCGCCCGCGAGGTCAATCCGCATATTGACATTATCCTCCTCTCCGCCACCAGCGGCGAAGGCATGGATCAGTGGCTCACCTGGCTGGAGACGCAGCGATGTGCATAGGCATTCCGGGACAAATTTGCGCCATCGACGGCGTGCTGGCGAAGGTGGAAGTCTGCGGCATTCAGCGCGACGTCGACCTGACGCTGGTGGGCGCCGTTGACGAGCAGGGCCAGCCGCGTCTCGGCCAGTGGGTGCTGGTGCACGTCGGCTTCGCCATGAGCGTGATTAATGAAGCCGAAGCCCGCGACACTCTCGAAGCGCTGCAAAATATGTTTGACGTAGAGCCGGACGTCGGCGCCCTGCTGTACGGCGAGGAGCGATAATGCGTTACGTTGACGAATACCGCGCCCCTGAGCAGGTCATGCAGTTGGTGGCCCATCTTCAGCAGCGTGCCCATCTGCTGCCGCACACCGCCGCGCGACCGCTGCGCATCATGGAGGTCTGCGGCGGTCATACCCATGCCATTTTTAAGTTCGGTCTCGACCAGCTGTTGCCGGAGAATATCGAATTTATTCATGGGCCCGGCTGCCCGGTGTGCGTCCTGCCGATGGGGCGCATCGACGCCTGCATTGAGATTGCCAGTCGTCCGGGGGTTATCTTCTGTACCTTCGGCGACGCCATGCGCGTTCCGGGCAAAAACGGCTCACTGCTGCAGGCGAAAGCCCGCGGCGCCGATGTCCGCATCGTTTATTCGCCGATGGACGCCCTGCGGCTGGCGCAGCAAAACCCGCAGCGTGAAGTGGTCTTTTTCGGTCTCGGTTTCGAAACCACCATGCCCGCCACCGCCCTCACCCTGCGTCAGGCGCGGGAGCGCAACGTCGATAACTTCTTCTTTTTCTGCCAGCACATCACCCTGCTGCCGACCCTGCGCAGTCTGCTGGACCAGCCTGACAACGGTATCAACGCCTTTCTCGCCCCCGGCCACGTCAGTATGGTGATCGGCACCGAAGCCTACGGCTTTATCGCCAGCGACTATCATCGCCCGTTAGTGGTCGCCGGTTTCGAACCTCTTGATCTACTGCAAGGCGCGGTGATGCTGGTTGAGCAGACAATAGCGCAGCGTAGCGAGGTGGAAAATCAGTACCGCCGCGTAGTGCCGGATGCCGGCAACCCGCTGGCGCAGGCGGCGATGGCCGACGTGTTTCGCCTTGATGGCGACAGCGAATGGCGCGGTCTGGGGGTCATCAGCGACTCCGGCGTGCACCTCACGCCGGCCTATCAGCGCTTCGATGCCGAGGCCCATTTCCGCCCGGCGCCGCAGCGCGTGTGCGACGACCCGCGCGCCCGCTGCGGCGAGGTGTTGACCGGCCGCTGTAAACCGCACCAGTGCCCGCTCTTCGCCAGCACCTGCAATCCGCAAAGCGCCTTTGGCGCGCTGATGGTCTCCTCGGAAGGGGCCTGCGCCGCCTGGTATCAATATCGCAGTCAGGAATATGAAGCATGAAAAGCGTCCAGTTAGCCCACGGTAGCGGCGGTCAGGCAATGCAGCAGCTGATCGGCGACCTGTTTATGCAGGCTTTCGCCAACCCCTGGCTGGCGGAGCAGGAAGATCAGGCGCGTCTCGATCTGGCGGCGCTTGCCGCCCAGGGGGATCGTCTCGCCTTCTCCACCGACAGCTATGTGATTGACCCGCTGTTCTTTCCCGGCGGCAATATCGGCAAGCTGGCCGTCTGCGGTACCGCCAACGATGTGGCGGTCAGCGGCGCCATCCCCCGCTATCTTTCCTGCGGGTTTATTCTCGAAGAGGGGCTGGAGATGGCTACCCTGGAAGCGGTGGTCGCCAGCATGGCCGATACCGCCCGGGCGGCAGGGATCGCCATCGTCACCGGCGACACCAAAGTGGTACCGCGCGGCGCGGCGGATAAGCTGTTTATTAACACCGCCGGCATCGGCGCCATCCCGGCAGACGTTCGCTGGGGGACGCAGCAGATCAGCGCCGGCGATGTGCTGCTGGTCAGCGGCACGCTGGGGGATCATGGCGCCACCATCCTTAATCTGCGCGAGCAGATGGGGCTCGACGGCGCGCTGTCCAGCGACTGCGCGGTGCTGACGCCGCTGATCCAAACCCTGCGGCCGCTGCGCGGCGTCAAAGCCCTGCGCGACGCCACCCGCGGCGGCGTCAACGCCGTCGCCCATGAGTTCGCCGCCGCCAGCGGCTGCGGCATTGAACTGCACGAGGCGAAGCTGCCGGTCAACGACACCGTGCGCGGAGTCTGCGAGCTGCTCGGGCTGGACGCCCTGAACTTCGCCAATGAAGGCAAGCTGGTGATCGCCGTCGCCCGCGAAGAAGCGAAAAACGTGCTGGCGCATATACGGTCTCACGCCCTGGGACGCGAGGCGGCGATAATCGGCGAGGTGGTCGCCCGCCCGGGCGTGCGTTCCGTCGGGCTGTACGGCGTGAAGCGGACGCTCGATCTTCCCCACGCCGAGCCGCTGCCGAGAATTTGTTAACCACGGCGTCGGGTCCCGGATAGCGGCTGGCGCCTTATCCAGGCTACAACACGGCGCGCACATGTAGCCTGGCTAAGCGCAGCGCGAGCCGGGAAAAGCCAGCATGATTATCCCGCCCAAACCAGCGGGCGCCCACGGATGGGTTAAAGCGGCAATAACCGCTTTATTAACATACTATTATTTGTACCATCATTTTCTTATGCGCCGCGTTGCCGGCGCGTTTTGGATGTAAGCCATGTCGTATACACCGATGAGCGATCTCGGCCAGCAGGGTCTGTTTGATATCACCCGGCTTTTATTACAGCAGCCCGATCTGGCTGCGCTGAGCGAAACCCTGACCCGCCTGGTGCAACAGTCCGCACTGGCCGACGAAGCGGCCATTATCCTGTGGAATGCAGGCAACCACCGTGCGGCCAGATACGCCTGCGATGAGGCAGGCCAGCCGGTGAGCTATGAAGATGAAACCGTGCTCGCCCACGGACCGGTGCGCCGCTTACTCTCCCGGCCGGATGCCCTGCATTGCGATCATGAGACCTTTGCCGACACCTGGCCGCAGCTTATCCGCAGCGGGATCTATCGCTCGTTCGGGTACTACTCGCTGCTGCCGCTTGCGGCCGACGGGCGGATCTTCGGCGGTTGCGAATTTCTGCGCCGTGACAACCGGCCATGGAGCGAGAAAGAGTTCCAGCGGCTGCATACCTTCGCGCAGATCGTCGCCGTCGTCAGCGAGCAGATTCAGAACCGGGTCAGCAATAACGTCGATTACGATCTGCTGTGCCACGAGCGCGACAACTTCCGCATTCTGGTGGCGATCACCAACGCGGTCCTCTCACGTCTGGATATCGACGAGCTGGTCAGCGAGGTGGCGAAAGAGATCCATCGCTACTTCCGGATCGACGCCATCAGCGTGGTGCTGCGCAGCAACCGCAAAGGGAAGCTCAACATCTATTCCACACACTATCTCGATGCCAGCCATCCGGTTCACGACCAGAGCGAGGTAGATGAAGCGGGCACCCTCACCGAGCGCGTGTTCAAAAGCAAAGAGATGCTGCTGCTTAATCTGCACGAGCATGACACCCTCGCGCCGTACGAGAAGATGCTCTTCGAAATGTGGGGCAACAAGATCCAGACCCTGTGCCTGCTGCCGCTGATGTCCGGCAACACCCTCCTCGGGGTGCTGAAGCTGGCGCAATGCGACGAACAGGTGTTTACCACTACCAATCTCAAGCTGCTGCGCCAGATCGCCGAGCGGGTGTCGATCGCTATCGATAACGCCCTCGCCTACCGTGAAATTCAGCGCCTGAAAGAGCGACTGGTGGATGAGAACCTCGCCCTCACCGAGCAGCTCAACAATGTCGAGAGCGAATTCGGGGAGATCATCGGCCGCAGCGAGGCGATGAACAATGTGCTCAAGCAGGTCGAGATGGTGGCCCACAGCGACAGCACCGTGCTGATCCTCGGCGAAACCGGCACCGGCAAAGAGCTTATCGCCCGCGCCATTCATAACCTCAGCGGACGAAACAGTCGGCGGATGGTGAAGATGAACTGCGCCGCGATGCCCGCCGGACTGCTGGAGAGCGATCTGTTCGGCCACGAACGCGGAGCCTTCACCGGGGCCAGCGCCCAGCGTATCGGCCGCTTCGAACTGGCGGACAAAAGCTCCCTGTTCCTTGATGAAGTGGGCGATATGCCGCTGGAGCTGCAGCCCAAACTGCTGCGCGTTCTCCAGGAGCAGGAGTTCGAGCGCCTGGGAAGCAACAAGCTGATCCAGACCGACGTCCGACTGATCGCCGCCACCAACCGCGATCTCAAGCAGATGGTTATCGACAGGGAATTTCGCAGCGACCTCTACTACCGGCTCAACGTGTTCCCGATCCACCTGCCGCCGCTGCGCGAGCGCCCCGACGATATCCCGCTGCTGGTGAAGGCCTTTACCTTCAAAATCGCCCGCCGCATGGGACGCAATATCGACAGCATTCCGGCGGAGACCCTGCGTACCCTGACGCGCATGGAGTGGCCGGGCAACGTGCGCGAGCTGGAAAACGTCATCGAACGGGCGGTGCTGCTGACCCGCGGCAACGTGCTGCAGCTCTCCCTGCCGGAGCGGGATATCGTCGAGCCTCCGCGGTCGCCAGAGGTCCTGCCTGAGGAAGGCGAAGATGAATATCAGCTGATCGTCCGGGTGCTGAAGGAGAGCAACGGCGTGGTGGCCGGGCCGAAGGGCGCCGCCCAGCGGCTGGGGCTGAAGCGCACCACGCTCCTGTCGCGCATGAAGCGGCTGGGTATTAATAAAGACGAACTGGTGTAGCCTCGCCTGCTATTTATTTATCATCGCAGGTGTTGCTGGCCGGGCAAGGCGTCGCCGCCACCCAGCACACACGCAGCACTTTCCCCCGAAGGCGCCCGGCTTGCGAGCCGGTAAACCGAATACCGCATGTGACCCGGGCCAGCACAATGCAGCCCGGGTTAATTTAAATCCCCTGACAAAATCGTTCTCGCTCTAATCATTACCCACGCATGCAAATAAGAATTATTTTCATTTGTAAATAGCTTGTGCTATATAACATAGCAATGGCTATAAACGCTGGGAAATTAACCACATCATTGCGAGGGATCCTATGCTGCACCTGACACCGCTGAAATCATTGCTGCTGGCCAGCGCGCTGGCCCTGCTGGCCGCGGCGCCGGCCTCGGCGCAGGAGAAATTCAGGGTTATCACCACCTTCACGGTTATCGCCGATATGGCGCAGAACGTGGCCGGCGATGCCGCCGTCGTCAGCTCCATCACCAAACCGGGCGCGGAGATCCACGACTACCAGCCTACCCCCGGCGATATCAAACGCGCGCAGGGGGCGCAGCTGATCCTCAGCAACGGTCTCAATCTCGAACGGTGGTTTGCCCGCTTTTATCAGCACCTGCAGGGCGTCCCGGAGGTGGTGGTCAGCGAGGGGATCCAGCCGATGGGCATCAGCGCAGGCCCCTATAGCGGGAAGCCCAATCCTCATGCCTGGATGTCGGCAGATAACGCCCTGATCTATGTCGATAATATTCGCGATGCGCTGGTGAAATACGATCCGCCTCACGCCGACACCTATCGCCGCAACGCCGAGACCTATAAAGAGAAGATCCGCCAGACGATGGCGCCGCTGCAGGCCAGACTGGCGCAGCTGCCGGCGGATAAGCGCTGGCTGGTCACCAGCGAGGGAGCCTTCTCCTATCTGGCCCGCGACTATGGCCTGCGCGAACTGTATCTGTGGCCGATTAACGCCGACCAGCAGGGCACTCCGCAACAGGTGCGCAAGGTTATCGACACCATGAAGAAAGAACAGATCCCGACCATCTTCAGCGAAAGCACCATCTCCGATAAACCGGCGCGTCAGGTGGCGCGCGAAGCCGGCGCCCACTACGGCGGCGTGCTGTATGTCGATTCGCTGAGCGCCGCCGACGGCCCGGTGCCGACCTGGCTCGACCTGCTGCGCGTCACCACCGAAACCATCGTCAACGGTATCCAGGACGGGATGAGGAAACAGCCATGAATACTGCGCAAGCGGGTCTGTATGTCGACCAGCTCACCGTCACCTGGCGCAACGGCCACACCGCCCTGCGCGACGCCTCGTTCAGCGTACCGCGCGGCTCCATTGCCGCGCTGGTGGGGGTTAACGGCTCGGGTAAATCCACACTGTTTAAAGCGCTGATGGGCTTTGTGCGCGTCGGTCACGGCGAGATCGCCATCCTCGGCCAGCCGGTCAACCGCGCGCTGCGCCAGAACCTGGTCGCCTATGTCCCGCAGTCGGAAGAGGTGGACTGGTCCTTCCCGGTGCTGGTGGAGGATGTGGTGATGATGGGCCGCTACGGCCATATGGGCTGGCTGCGGCGGGCAAAGCCGCGCGATCGCGAGATTGTCGATGCCGCGCTGGCCCGCGTGGGCATGAGCGAGTACCGCCATCGGCAAATTGGCGAGCTCTCCGGCGGGCAGAAAAAGCGCGTCTTCCTTGCCCGCGCCATCGCTCAGCAGGGCCAGGTGATCCTGCTGGATGAGCCTTTTACCGGCGTCGATGTGCAGACCGAAGCGCGGATCATCAGCCTGCTGCGCGAGCTCCGCGATGAGGGCTGTACCATGCTGGTTTCCACCCATAATCTCGGGTCCGTAAGTGAATTTTGCGATTACACGGTGATGGTAAAAGGCACCGTGCTGGCCAGCGGCCCGACAGAAACCACCTTCACCGCCGAGAATCTGGAGCGGGCTTTCAGCGGCGTACTGCGCCACGTCGCGCTCACCGGTGCGGAAGCGCAGATTATCACCGATGACGAGCGGCCGTTTATCAGCCGGCGCGCGGCGGGAGGCCCACGATGAGCTGGCTGCTGGAGCCGTTTGGCTATCACTATATGCTCAATGCGATGTGGGTGGCGGCGCTGGTGGGCGGCGTCTGCGCCTTTCTCTCCTGCTACCTGATGCTGAAGGGCTGGTCGCTGATTGGCGACGCCCTTTCCCACTCGATTGTGCCCGGCGTCGCCGGGGCCTATATGCTCGGCCTGCCGTTTGCCCTCGGCGCGTTTCTCTCCGGCGGCCTGGCGGCGGGCAGTATGCTGTTTTTGCAGCAGCGGTCGCGGCTGAAAGAGGATGCGATTATCGGCCTGATATTCTCCTCCTTCTTCGGGATCGGGCTGTTTATGGTGTCGCTGAACCCGACGTCGGTGAATATCCAGACCATTATCCTCGGCAATATTCTGGCCATCGCCCCGGAGGATATTATCCAGCTGGCGGCGATCGGCTTTATCTCGATGGCGATCCTGCTGTTGAAGTGGAAAGATCTGATGGTGACCTTCTTCGATGAGCACCACGCCCGCTCGATTGGTCTGAACACCCGCGGCCTGAAGCTGCTGTTCTTTACCCTGCTGGCGGCCTGCACCGTAGCGGCGCTGCAGACCGTCGGCGCCTTTCTGGTTATCTGCCTGGTGGTCACCCCCGGCGCCACCGCCTGGCTGTTAACCGACCGCTTCCCGCGCCTGCTGGCCATCGCCGTCGCCATCGGCAGCCTGACCAGCTTCTTCGGCGCCTGGCTCAGTTACTACCTCGACGGCGCCACCGGCGGCATTATCGTGGTGGCGCAAACGCTGCTGTTCCTCATCACCTTTATCTTCGCGCCGAAGCATGGCCTGCTGGCCAACCGCCGCCGCGCCGGGGAGGCCGCATGCTGAATCTGATCCTGGCCCCGTTCCAGTTTCCTTTTATGGTCAACGCGATAACAGTATCGATGGTCGTTGCCGTGCCCTGCGCGCTGCTGTCGGTCTTTCTGGTGCTCAAAGGCTGGGCGCTGATGGGCGACGCCATGAGCCACGCGGTCTTTCCCGGCGTGGTGCTGGCCTACATTATCGGCATCCCCTTCGCCATCGGCGCGTTTATCGCCGGGCTGCTCTGCGCCGTGACGACCGGGTTTCTCGACGACAACAGCCGCCTCAAACGCGATACCATCATGGGAATTGTCTTCTCCGGCATGTTTGGCGCCGGGCTGGTGCTGTACGTAGCGATCCAGTCCGACGTCCATCTCGACCATATTCTGTTCGGCGACATGCTGGGGATCTCCCTCAGCGATATTGGACAAACGGCGGCTATCGCGCTGATGATTGCGCTGATTATCGGGCTGAAATGGCGGGATTTTTTGCTGCACGCCTTCGATCCGACGCAGGCCAAAGCCAGCGGCCTGCGCGGCGGACTGCTGCACTACGGCATGCTGTGCATGATCGCCCTGACCATCGTCGCGACGCTGCAGTCGGTAGGGATTATCCTGTCGATTTCGCTGCTGATTGCCCCAGGGGCGATCGCGCTCCTGCTGGTACGGCGCTTTATCCACGCCCTGCTGCTGGCGGTGGCGGTAGCGGTCTGCTGCTCGGCGGGAGGGGTGTGGCTGGCGTTTTATCTCGATAGCGCGCCGGCGCCGACTATCGTGGTGCTGTTCACCGCGCTGTTTGTGGTCGCCTTTGTGACAAGCACGATCCGGGATAGTCAGAAACAGAAGGCTTCATCACCCATCCCCGGTGGCGGCTAACGCCTTACCGGAGCTACGCTTGCCCCCCGGCTGCGCGCAGCCCAGGCCGGGGAAAGGCCGCTATTTTTTCGGTCGATATTTTTCCGGCAGCGGCGGCGCTGGCCGCCTGTCATCCAGCAGATGGCGAAGGGTCAGGATCGGGTGGTGCCAGAGCATTCGTGGCCCGGCCCAGCGCATAATCTGCTTCATCTCTTCGCGCTTCGCCGGCTGATAGCAGTGTACCGGACACTGCTTGCAGGCCGGTTTATTGTCGCCAAACACGCACTTATCAAGCCGCTTGTCGGCGTAGGCGTTCAGCGCCTGATAGTGTTCGCCGTCGTCGCGGGCATCCGGACAGCGGCGCTGATAAAGCCCAATCATCCGACCGATCGTCTGCTTTTCACGTTCGATGCGTTTGCCCACCGTCAACTTTCCTCCCCACACAAAGATGCATGAATAATACACCTTTTAAACGGGCCACGCAGCCGCTTTCCTAACGATTAGGTCGGGTTAGCGGGTTTATCAACATGCCCCAATGCTTTTTCCGGGAAGCAGACATCGCGCACCCGGCGTTTCAGCTCTGCCGCATCCGGAAAGCCGCCATCCTGCTTGCGCTCCCAGATCTGCTGGCCGTCGATATCGATAGTGAAGATCCCGCCGGTGCCCGGCACCAGCGTCACCGAGGCGATATCGGTGCTGAAGGTGTGTAACAGCTCCTGCGCCATCCAGCTGGCGCGCAGCATCCAGTTGCACTGGGAACAATAGGTGATGGTGATAGCCGCTTTTGAATTCATCGTCATCTCGCTCAGGCTGAAAGGGCACAGTGTAAACAAAGTGCAGTTTAAATGAGGAATACATGAATATTTTGTTGCAAACGATAATACCTATCATTACCATTCGCAATCAACAAATGGAGTAAGACCCTATCCGCAACGGAAAAGACGGAGCAACCTGCAACTCTGGAAGTAACGCGTGAGCCGATACTAATAACGATCAAGGCGTGGCGACTATGTACAAATCGACTCCGTCAGCAGCAGGGTGTAAAAAACGCCTGCTGGTGACCTCTTTGCTTGCAGCAATTTATCAAACTTCTGCCGTCGCAGCAGGCACTTCCGCCATCGGCGGCGAGGCGGTGGATGACACCTCGGAACAAATGACCGTCACCGCTCCCGCGCCGGCGCAAAAAGCCGGTAACGAGCACAGCATCAGCGCCCGGGAGCTGGAGGACAAAGGCGCTAACGATTTCGGCTCGATCATGCGCTATGAACCGCTCATCAGCGCCACCGGGGCCAGCGGCGGCTCCGGCAACGGCAAAAGCGGCTTCGACCGCGGGGGCTACACCGGCTACAACATTCGCGGCATGGAGAGCAACCGCGTCGGTATCGACGTGGACGGTATCGCCCAGCCCAACGCCACCGGCCGCGGCTACGTCGGCCGCTCGGGGCTCAATACCTTCGGCATCGGCCGCGATTATATCGACCCGTATATGTACGGCAGCGTGGATATCCAGTCTGGCGCCACCTCGACGGAAACGGCCAACAGCGCCATCGGAGGGAATGTCTCCTTCCGCCCGAAATCGGCGGATGATTACCTGCGCCCGGGCAAAACCAGCGCCTTCGGCTATCGCAGCGGCTACGACTCCGCGGATCGCAGCTGGCACAACGGGGTGACCGTCGCCGGCGGCGACGAGTTCCTGCGCGGCATTTTGGTCTACAGCCGCCGCGACGGCCAGGAAACCGAAAATAACAGCGGCACCGTCGACGCCTACCCGGCGAACTGGCACTCCGATGCCTTTCTGGCCTCCGGGATCTGGCAGCCCAACGACGAGCACAAGCTAACCAGCACCTTCGACTATTACCACAAAACCAACCACACCCACTACGATACCTGGGACTCCAGCGGCAACAGCACCATTGGCACCGCCAACCAGACCAGCCAGACCCGACGCTGGGGCCTGAGCCTGAAGGATGACTGGACGCCGATGAATGACTACCTCGACAGCGTCTCCAGTAAAATCTATTACCAGCATACCGAAGCCCATGACTGGACGTATATGCCGGATAGCGTCACCCGCAGAATGCAGACGGTGAACTCCAACTACGACACTGACACCTGGGGCCTGCAGACCGCGCTGGCGAAAACCCTGGGCCGCCACGATCTGAGCGCCGGTTTTAACGCCAGCACCAGCAAAACCCAGCGGCCGTTCAGCCAGTCGCCGATCCCCAGCGTTTACAGCGAGATCATGCAGCCGGAGGCGGACAGCCGCAGCTACACTCTCGGCGGCTTTGTCCAGGATAAGATCAACTTCGACCTTGATAGCCACAACTTCGCCATCATTCCCGGCGTGCGCGTGGTGCATCAATCGACGAAGCCGGAAAATCTGTCCGACCTTGCCGCCAACAGCAGCGCGCTGACCGAATCGTCGGTGGCGAATCTGTACGGTAAAAACAGCGATACCCAGGTTCTGCCGTCGTTGACCTTCCAGTACGACCTCACGCCGCGCCTGATGACCTACCTGCAGTACCAGCGCGGCGCGCAGTTCCCCAACGCCAGTCAGCTGTATGGATCCTGGAACCTTGGGTCCAGCTACGCCGGCAGCCAGCAGTATGCCCTGATCGGCAATACCGATCTGAAGACGGAAACCAGCGATAATCTCGAGTGGGGGCTGAAGGGGGAAGTTACCGAAGGCATCACCCTGCGCACAGCGCTGTTCTACAACAGCTATAAGAACTTTATCGCCTATACCCGCTATACCCGGGCGAATAATCCGGGCCAGTTCACTAACGTGCCGTCGAATATCTACACCATTTATCAGGCGGAAAACCGCGATAAAGCCTATATCTACGGCGGTGAGATCAGCACCAAATTTAACTTTGGCACCTGGTTTGAGCAGGTGAACGGCCTGAGCGCCACCCTCGCCTTCGGCTATAGCGAAGGGAAATCGAAATCCAGCTACAGCGGCGATAAATACGTCGACCTCGACAGCGTAGCGCCGATGAAAGCTATCGTCGGCGTGGCGTGGGACGATCCGGCGAAACGCTACGGCACCGCCCTGACGGCAACCTTCGTCAAGGGGAAACAGGCGACCGCCACCAACCGCGAAAGCTACAGCAACAGCGGGTCCGCCATCGCCGATGCCAGCAGCGACTATATGCGCGTGCCGGGCTACGGCATGCTGGACTGGACCGCGTACTGGCAGGTAGCGAAAAACGTGCGCCTCAATGGCGGGGTCTACAACCTCACCGATCGTAAATACTGGGATTACCTGAGTAGCCGCAATATCGAGACCGGCACCAACCAGGACGCCAATGATAAAGCGCTGGCGGTCATGCCGGGCCGCACCTGGCAGCTTGGGGTCAACGTCGACTTCTGATTGCCCGAAGAACAACTCACCTGCCCCGGCCCGCCGGCCGGGGATATTGAACATTGAGAAGGATATGATTATGCCCAATGCCCACCCCGATCTGTGGCAGCGCTACCAGGCCGCCAAAGCGTCCAGCACCGCGAAATATGCCCGCGATATCGCCGCGGAAATGGGGATCAGCGAAGCCGAGCTGACCGCCGCCCGCCTCGGTCACGATGCCGTGCGCCTGATCGATGACGCCCGGGCGCTGATTGCCGCCCTGGAGCGCGTCGGTGAAACCAAATGCATCTGCCGCAACGAGTATGCCGTCCATGAGCAGGTCGGCCAGTTCACGCACCAGCACCTCAGCGGCCACGCCGGGCTGGTGCTCAACCCGCGCGCGCTCGACCTGCGTCTGTTCCTCAGCCAGTGGGCCAGCGCCTTCCATCTGAACGATAACGGTCGCCAGAGCATTCAGTTTTTCGACCACCACGGCGACGCCCTGCTGAAAGTCTATGCGACCACGCAGACCGACATGGCGGCCTGGGACACCCTGATCGCAGAACATCGGGTGGCGGCCCCGGCGCCGCTGGCCCTGCGCCCGCTGGAGCCGGTGAAATATGCCGAGAGCGCCGACGGCGCCGCCCTGGAGAACGACTGGCGCGCGATGACCGACGTACACCAGTTCTTCGGTCTGCTGCGTAAATATCAGCTTTCCCGCCAGCAGGCCTTCCGCCTGGTGAGCGACGACCTCGCCTGCCGCGTTGATCGCCATGCGCTGCCAGCGCTACTGGAGACGGTGCGCCAGGAAGGCAATGAAATCATGATCTTCGTCGGCAATCGCGGCTGCGTGCAGATCTTCACCGGCGCCCTGGAAAAGCTGGCGCCGATGCGCGGCTGGCTGAATATCTTCAATCCCACCTTTACTCTGCATCTGCGTGAAGAGAGCCTCGATGAAGTGTGGGTGACCCGCAAGCCGACCTCAGACGGACACGTCACCAGCGTCGAGCTGTTCGCCAAAGACGGCACCCAGATCGCCCAGCTCTATGGCCAGCGCAGCGAGGGCCACCCCGAGCAGGCGCAATGGCGCCAGCAGGTGGATCGTCTGACCCGCGAAGGACTGCCCGCATGATGCGCTGGTTACTGCTTCTCATCGCCTTCCCGTTGCTGAGCCACGCCGCCGTGGAGCGGCTCGTCACCCTCGGCGGCGATGTCACTGAGATCGTCTATGCCCTTGGCGCGCAACAGAGCCTGGTCGCCCGGGACAGCACCAGCAGCTGGCCCCCGGCGGCGCAAAAGCTGCCGGATGTCGGCTACCTGCGGCAGCTGAACGCCGAGGGGATCCTCGCGTTACGCCCGCAGCTGGTGTTAGCGAGCGCCCAGGCGCAGCCCTCGCTGGTCTTACACAAGGTGCAGGCGAGCGGCGTGAAGGTGGTTAACGTGCCGGGCGGCGAAAGCCTGGCCGCGATCGATAGCAAAGTGGCCGTCATTGCCGAAGCGTTAGGCAAAACCCCGGCGGGCGACGCGCTGCGCCAGCAGCTTCAGCAACAGATCGCCGCCATTCCAACGCAGCCGGTTGCCAGGCGGGTGCTGTTTATTCTCAGCCACGGCGGAATGAATACCCTGGTGGCCGGGCAACGCACCGCGGCCGATGGCGCCATTCGCGCCGCCGGTCTGCAGAACGCGATGCAGGGCTTCGACCACTATCGGGCGATGTCGCAGGAGGGGGTGGCCGCCAGCCAGGCGGATCTGGTGGTGATCTCCGCCGATGGTCTCAAAGGGATGGGCGGCGAAGCCGGGCTGTGGAAACTGCCCGGCCTGGCGCAGACCCCGGCGGGGCGTCATAAGCAGCTGCTGACGATCGACGATATGGCCCTGCTCGGCTTCGGGCCGCGCACCCCGCAGGCGATAATCGCGCTGCGTGAAAAAGCGGAGCATCTGCCCTGATGCGCCCTGCCCTCGCCCGCCGTTTGCTGTTGATGACGCTGCTGCTGGTCCTGCTGACGCTGTTCGCCACCACCCTTGGCGCGATGCGTTTGCCGCTGGCCAGCCTGCTGCCCGCCGGGGATGAGATGCTGCGCCACATCTGGCTGACCATCCGTCTGCCGCGGGTGCTGCTGGCCCTGCTGGTAGGCGCGGCGCTGGCCCTCTCCGGCTGCGTGATGCAGGGGTTGTTTCGCAACCCGCTTGCCGACCCGGGCCTGCTGGGCATCAGCAGCGGCGCCGCGCTGGCGGTGGCCAGCTGGCTGGTGCTCCCGCTCTCCGCAACGGGGCTGATCGCTCTGTATATGCCGATGCTGGCGGCGTTTATCGGCAGCCTGGCGGTGATGGTGGTGATTTTTATCCTCAGCCGGGCGGAGGAGGGGTCGCTGTCGCGCCTGCTGCTGGTGGGGATCGCCATCAACGCGCTGTGCGGGGCGCTGGTCGGCGTGCTGGCCTGGCTGAGCAACGACGCCCAGCTGCGCCAGCTGTCGCTGTGGGGCATGGGCAGCCTGGGCCAGGCCGAGTGGCCGACCCTGTTGGTGGCTGCGACCCTGATCATCCCGGCGGCGCTGGCGGTGTGGTGGATGGCCTCCCGCCTGAATTTGCTGCAGCTCGGCGATGAAGAAGCGCACTATCTTGGGGTCAACGTGCGGGCGCTGCAGCGCTGGCTGCTGCTGTGCAGCGCGGTGCTGGTGGCCGCGGCGGTGGCCATCAGCGGCGTCATCGGCTTTATTGGCCTGGTGGTGCCGCACCTGATGCGCCTGTGGCTGGGGCCGGACCATCGCGGGCTGATCCCCGGCTCGCTGCTGGCCGGCGCGATCCTGCTTCTGCTGGCCGACACCCTGGCCCGCACCGTGGCGGCGCCGGCGGAGATGCCGGTCGGTCTGCTCACCAGCCTGCTGGGCGCCCCCTGGTTTCTGTGGCTGGTCTTTCGTCGGGAGAACCCCAAACATGGCTAATGAATATTGCGCGCAGGGGCTGGCGCTTCGCCTCGGCCAGCGGCAGATTATCGACAACATCTCCGTCGCGCTGCGCGGCGGCGAGATGACGGCGCTTATCGGGCCGAACGGCGCGGGCAAATCCACCCTGCTGCGGCTGCTGACCGGGTACCTGACCCCGGATAGCGGCACCCGCCGTCTGGCGGGCACGCCGCTGGAGGCGTGGTCACCCGAGGCGCTGGCGCGCCGGCGGGCGGTCATGCTACAGCGTACGGCCCTGCAGGCCGACTGGACGGTGGAAACGGTCATCGCCATGGGGCGCTCGCCGTGGGGCCCGACCGCGGACCCGGCGGAGCTGGCGGCGGTAATGGCCGTCACCGGCTGCGATGACCTTGCCGGCCGCCGCTATCCCGGCCTCTCCGGCGGCGAGCAGCAGCGGGTGCAGCTCGCCCGCTGTCTGGCGCAGCTGTGGCGCGACGGCGCGCCGCAGGGCTGGCTGTTTCTCGATGAGCCCACCTCGGCGCTGGACCTTTACTATCAACAGCATCTGCTGCGCTTGCTCAAACGGCTCACCGCCGGCGGGCAACTGCACGTGTGCGTGGTGCTGCATGACCTTAACCTCGCCGCCCTGTGGGCCGACCGCATCCTGCTGCTACACCAGGGCCGCCTGGTCGCCCAGGGGACGCCGCAGGAGGTGATCCAGCAGTCGGTTATCCATCGCTGGTACGGGGCGGATGTCCGCCTCGGCCAGCATCCGGACAACGCGGCCCCCCAGGTCTATCTGGCGCCGTAACCCCCGCGCGGCGCAACTGGAATCCGGATCGCGCCGCGCGCGTTCGGTATTACACCGCAAAAGCTGATGAGCATTATACTTTCATATCTATCAGCGTTCCCTTTTGAGGGTCCCCATGAGCCGATACACAGTTGCTGGCAGCGAAGGCCAGTATGAGAAAAATTCAGGTGAACGGGTTTTGGCTAATAAACTCGGGATCGCTGACGCAAATGAGATGGATAGCGTAGAACTGGTACTGCTGGAACAACTTTATCGCTCGGTTTTTGAGGAACACTTTCCAACCGGATTGCTCAGCGTCAACATCCTGAAAAAGTGGCATTATCGCTGGTTAGGCAATATCTATGCATGGGCAGGCCAGGAAAGAACGGTCAATATCAGTAAAGGCGATTTTATGTTCGCCCCTTCAGCACAGCTGGCTAAACTGCTAAACGATTTTGATAAGAAATACCTTGCTCATTATACGCCTTGTTCAGGCATGAGTGAATTGCAGCTCACAGAAGCTATCGCAGTCACACATGTTGAATTGATCCTCATCCATCCATTCAGAGAGGGTAACGGGCGTTTATCACGATTATTAGCTGATGTGATGGCGGTGCAGGCTGGCTATAAACCGCTGAATTATCAAAGCTGGGAACAAAACAAAACCCAGTATATATCGGCTATCCATACAGGTTTGACTCTGGACTATCGACCGATGAAACACTGGGTCAGCATGGCCTTAAGAAGGGATTAGGCAAGACGAAGATGCGCATATTTTTTGCGCGCGGCTTCAAGACTCTCTTCAACTCTGGCTGAGGGTTGCCCTGTCTCGACCGCGGTTGATGTCGCAACAGAACGAACGATGTCAGCGCGGGAAGGTCTGGCGTATGTGGCCTGATCTTTTTTGTTGTGACTCATGGCATCTCCCTTTTCATTCACCTGATGGTTTCAGTATATCAAGGATCGTTGCTAACTGCTGCCGTTAAGGCTTATCCAGGGAAATATCGGATAGGGCTTTTTTGAACCGGTAACTGCACATCCTGATGCTGGCTTGTGATGACTCATCCCCCTCTGCAACTGGAATCCGGATCGCGCCGCGCGCGTTCGTCAGTTTCCCTCGCCTGCCCATCTCCGTTATCATGTCTCATCCATGTGATAACGACGAAAACAACAAAATCGCAGCCATTTCAAATCAGGGATCTGGATAACACCCCATGAGCACAATTGACAATCTCGACGCCCACACGCCGATGATGCAGCAGTATCTCAAGCTGAAGGCGCAACATCCTGACATTCTGCTGTTTTACCGGATGGGGGATTTTTACGAGCTGTTTTATGACGATGCGAAACGCGCGTCGCAGCTGCTCGATATCTCGCTGACCAAACGCGGCGCCTCCGCGGGCGAACCCATTCCCATGGCCGGCATCCCCCACCACGCGGTGGAAAACTATCTTGCGAAACTGGTTAATCAGGGCGAGTCGGTAGCTATTTGCGAGCAGATAGGCGACCCGGCCACCACCAAAGGGCCGGTCGAGCGTAAAGTGGTGCGTATCGTCACGCCGGGCACCATCAGCGATGAAGCGCTGCTGCAGGAGCGTCAGGACAACCTGCTGGCCGCCATCTGGCAGGACAGCAAAGGCTTTGGCTACGCGACGCTGGACATCAGCTCCGGCCGCTTCCGCCTGAGCGAACCGGCCGACCGCGAAACCATGGCGGCAGAGCTGCAGCGTACTAATCCGGCGGAGCTGCTGTACGCGGAAGATTTTGCCGAATCGTCGCTGATCGAAGGCCGCCGCGGTCTGCGCCGTCGCCCGCTGTGGGAATTTGAAATCGACACCGCGCGCCAGCAGCTTAACCTGCAGTTCGGCACCCGCGATCTGGTCGGCTTCGGCGTGGAAAACGCCCCCCGCGGCCTGTGCGCCGCCGGCTGCCTCCTGCAGTATGTCAAAGACACCCAGCGCACCTCGCTGCCGCATATTCGCTCCATCACCATGGAGCGCCAGCAGGACAGCATCATTATGGATGCAGCCACCCGCCGTAACCTCGAGATCACCCAGAATCTCGCCGGCGGCACCGATAACACTCTGGCCTCGGTACTCGACTGTACGGTGACGCCGATGGGCAGCCGGATGCTCAAGCGCTGGCTGCATATGCCGGTCCGCGATACCGCCGTACTGGTGGAGCGCCAGCAGACCATCGGCGCGCTGCAGGAGCGCTATACCGAGCTGCAGCCGGTGCTGCGCCAGGTTGGTGATTTGGAACGTATTCTGGCGCGTCTGGCGCTGCGTACCGCCCGTCCACGCGATTTAGCCCGCATGCGTCATGCCCTGCAGCAGTTGCCCCTGCTGCGCGAGCAGCTGGCTGACGTTGACAGTCAGCCGGTGCAAAAATTGCGCGAAAAAATGGGCGAGTTTAGCGAACTGCGCGAACTGCTGGAGCGCGCGGTGATCGACGCCCCGCCGGTGCTGGTCCGCGACGGCGGGGTCATCGCTCCAGGCTACAGCGCAGAGCTGGACGAGTGGCGGGCGCTGGCCGATGGCGCCACCGATTATCTCGATAAGCTGGAGATCCGCGAGCGCGAGCGGCTGGGCCTCGACACCCTGAAGGTCGGCTACAACGCCGTCCACGGCTACTACATCCAGATCAGCCGCGGCCAGAGCCACCTCGCGCCGATCCACTACGTGCGTCGCCAGACGCTGAAAAACGCCGAACGCTATATTATTCCTGAGCTGAAGGAATACGAAGATAAGGTGCTGACCTCCAAGGGCAAAGCGCTGGCGCTGGAAAAGCAGCTTTATGACGAACTGTTCGACCTGCTGCTGCCGCACCTTGCCGACCTGCAGGCGAGCGCCAGCGCGCTGGCCGAGCTGGACGTGCTGGTCAACCTGGCGGAACGCGCGGAAACCCTCAACTACTGCTGCCCGACCTTTAGCGATAAGCCGGGCATTCGCATCAGCGAAGGCCGCCATCCGGTGGTCGAGCAGGTGCTGAAAGAGCCGTTTATCGCCAACCCGCTGCAGCTGGCGCCGCAGCGGCGGATGCTGATCATCACCGGGCCGAACATGGGCGGTAAAAGTACCTATATGCGCCAGACCGCGCTGATTGCGCTGCTGGCCTATATCGGCAGCTACGTCCCGGCGCAGAAGGTGGAGATAGGCCCCATCGATCGCATCTTTACCCGCGTCGGCGCGGCGGATGACCTGGCCAGCGGCCGCTCGACCTTTATGGTGGAGATGACTGAAACCGCCAATATCCTGCACAACGCCACCGAACACAGCCTGGTGCTGATGGATGAGATTGGCCGCGGCACGTCCACCTACGACGGTCTGTCGCTGGCATGGGCCTGTGCGGAAAATCTGGCCAACAAAATCAAGGCGCTGACGCTGTTCGCCACCCACTACTTCGAGCTCACTCAGCTGCCGGAGAAAATGGAAGGCGTCGCCAACGTCCATCTCGACGCGCTGGAGCATGGCGACACCATCGCCTTTATGCACAGCGTGCAGGATGGCGCGGCCAGCAAGAGCTACGGCCTGGCGGTCGCCGCGCTGGCCGGGGTGCCGAAAGAGGTGATCAAGCGCGCGCGGCAGAAACTGCGCGAGCTGGAGAGTATCTCGCCCAACGCGGCGGCGACCCAGGTCGACGGCACGCAGATGTCGCTGCTCGCCGCTCCGGAAGAGACCTCGCCTGCGGTTGAGGCGCTGGAGAATCTTGATCCGGACTCCCTGACCCCGCGTCAGGCGCTGGAGTGGATCTATCGCCTGAAGAGCCTGGTGTAGGTCTCTTTTAACGTGAAAAAACGGCAGCGCCCTGCGGTGCTGCCGTTTTAACAAATGCAAAATGGGTGCGAGAGGATGCGTCCTGACAACCAATACGCGGGGTTTCCCCCGCGCGGATGCTATTTCTTCGATTCGTAAGCGAGAACAGCTTTAAACTCCATACTACGCTCTTTAATACTGAGTTCGCACAGCGAGCTGCGCACCAAAAGCGTAAATCCCAGTACCGTAATACACAGTACGACGATTGCCACAAGGGCATATTTTGTTAGCATGTCTTGCCTCCCTGCAAAGAAGAGACTAACATCTGAATTGTTCAGGTTCATCCGTCAGCCTCAGTTGATAGAAATATCTCCTGGGGCTTTCGTCTGTCTGGGGGCCTGGTCTTGCTCAAGGCCAGACAGCCTCAAGCACCCGCCGCTATTCTATACTCGTCATGGCGTGAAATTTATCTACAAGGAATTAATCAGACGGATTTTATATTAATCTGGAAGCCGACTCGCAAAGTCGCCCCATTATATTACCCCTTTACATAATTTCTGGATTTAATGAGTAAATAACTTTTATCATTTTGCGAAATATAAAAAAGCCGACGGAGAGATTATCCCAGTCGGCGTGATGGTCGCAGGCAGTTTGCGCACGACCCAATTTTAAAATGGCAGGTAAAATAACCTTAACAGGATAAGCCCTTAGCGGGCTCTTTTCATTAACGCTTATCTTCCGACAATAGCGGCGGGACGTGCGGCACCTGCGGCGCTTCATCAATATCTTTCTGCGTCATCCGGAACGCTTCGGGATAGTGCTCACGGCTGGTGCGGCGCAGCGGCTCGGTATCCCGCCAGGTATACAGACAGTGCTGGCACTGATACACCGTCCAGACTCCTTTCACCGGCGATTTCGCCATGACGTCAATCTTTTCATCGGCGCAACGTGGACAAATCATCTTCTTCTCCTTACTTACGGTTGGCCAGCATAGCGGTCAGTTTTTCAGCCCAGGCTTTGGTTTCCGGCAGATCCTGCACCGGCTGGCTGTAGTGGCCGCGAAGGTCCGGCGCAACCGGGGTGGTGGCGTCGATAATTAGCTTGTCGGTGATGCCCGCCGGGCTGGAGCCTGGGTCAAGTTCAAGGACCGACATGTTCGGCAACTGCACCAGGTCTCCCGCCGGGTTAACCTTCGAGGAGAGCGCCCACATCACCTGCGGCAGGTTGAACGGGTCGACGTCTTCATCAACCATGATCACCATCTTCACATACCCAAGGCCGTGGGGAGTGGTCATCGCCCGCAAACCCACCGCGCGGGCAAAACCGCCGTAGCGTTTTTTGGTGGAGATAATCGCCAGCAGACCGTGGGTGTACATAGCGTTGACCGCCTGCACTTCCGGGAACTCTGCCTTCAGCTGCTGATACAGCGGCACGCAGGTGGCCGGGCCCATCAGATAGTCGATTTCGGTCCACGGCATACCGAGATAGAGCGATTCAAAAATCGGTTTGCTGCGATACGAGACTTTGTCGATGCGCACTACCGTCATGTTACGACCGCCGGAGTAGTGGCCGGTAAACTCACCGAACGGCCCCTCTATCTCACGCTTACGGCCTTCAATCACCCCTTCGAGGATCACTTCCGAACCCCAGGGCACGTCAAAGCCGGTCAGCGGCGCGGTGGCGATGGGATACGGGCTCTCGCGCAGCGCGCCGGCCATTTCATATTCTGACTGATCGTATTTCAGCGGCGTGGCGCCCATCAGGGTGATAATCGGGTCGTTACCGAGGGTAATGGCGATCGGCAGGTCTTCCCCGCGCTCTTCCGCTTTATGCAGATGCAGGGCGATATCGTGCATCGGCACCGGCTGCAGGCCGAGCTTGCGCTTGCCTTTCACTTCCATACGGTAGATACCGACGTTTTGCTTACCGAAGTTGTCAGGGTCAAGCGGATCGCGCGAAACGACACAGGCTTTGTCGAGGTAGAACCCGCCGTCGCCATCGTTGAGGCGGAACAGCGGCAGAATATCGAACAGGTTGATATCATCGCCATCCACGGTGTTTTCCGCCCATGCCGGGTTGGCGCGGCGCTCTGGCGTCACCGGGAAGTTATCCCAACGGCGGATGAATTCATCAATCTGCTTTTTCACCGGCGTGTTGGGCGGCAGGCCCAGCGAGATGGCATGGTTCTGCCACGAGCCGATGGTGTTCATCGTCACCCGGGCGTCGGTAAAGCCGCGAATATTATCGAACCACAGCGCCGGGGCGCCGTCGCCGATGCGTCCGGTGGCATTGGCTGCCGCCGCCAGGTCTGGCTCAGCGTTCACCTCCTCACTGATTTTCAGCAGTTGTCCCTGGTCATCCAGCGCCTGCAAAAAGCTGCGCAAATCATCAAAAGCCATTATTCGATCTCCTGTGCTAATTGTTCTGCCGTGCGCAAGCCGTTCCAGCGGCGCGCTTTGTGATAGTCGAGGCCAAACTGATCCAGCACCCGGGTCACAATGTGGTTGGTGATATCGTCAACCGTCTCCGGGTGGTTATAGTAAGCCGGCATCGGCGGCACCATCGCCACGCCCATACGGGACAGCGCCAGCATGTTCTCCAGATGGATCGTGCTGAGCGGCATTTCCCGCGGGACCAGCACCAGCTTGCGCCCCTCTTTAAGCACCACGTCCGCCGCGCGTCCCACCAGCCCCTCGGCATAGCCTGCGCGAATGCCTGCCAGCGTTTTCATACTGCAGGGAATCACGATCATGCCGTCGGTACGAAATGAACCTGATGAGATGGTGGCGGCCTGGTCGGCCGGGCTGTGGGAAAAGTCCGCCAGCGCGGCCACTTCCCGTGCCGTCCAGGGCGTTTCCAGCTCGATGGTGGTTTTGGCCCACTTCGACATCACCAGATGGGTTTCCACCTCCGGCATATCGCGCAGCGCCTGCAGTAATGCCACCCCAAGCGGAGCCCCGGTGGCCCCCGTCATCCCAACAATCAGTTTCATTCCAGACCTCATTCAATTTGTTCGTACACGAACTTTATGCTTAAATTACCCTCTCCTGAGCCGAATGACAAGATCGTTCGTATACGTGCGCATTTTTAATCAAACAGGGAAAAGGTATAAAAAGGCGTACGAACGGCTATCATAGAGGTGACAGTTTTGTTACGGAGTATCCATGGAGTTACGAAACGAAGCATTCCACCTGCTGCGCCAGCTTTTTCAACAACATACCGCCCGCTGGCAGCAGGCGTTACCGGACCTGACTAAGCCTCAGTATGCGGTGATGCGCTCGGTTGCGGAGCAACCGGGTATCGAACAGGTGGTGCTGATTGAAGCGGCGGTCAGTACGAAGGCCACGCTGGCGGAGATGCTCAGCCGGATGGAAGCGCGCGGCCTGGTGCGCCGGGAGCACGATCCGGCCGATAAACGCCGCCGTTTTGTCTATCTGACCGACGAAGGCGAGGCGCTGCTTAACCGTTCCATTCCGCAAGGCAATGAGGTCGATGACGAGTTTCTTGGCCGCCTGAGCGATGATGAACGCGAACAGTTCTCCCGGCTGGTGCGTAAAATGATGGTTCCCTGAGCAAGCGCCTAGCCGAGCTGCTCGCGCAGGAAGTCGATAAACGTCCGCACCCGGGTAGGCATATGCTGCGCATCGGGATAAAGGGCATACACTCCCTGCGGCGGGAAATGGTATTCCGGCAGGACAGCCACCAGCTCCCGCTGCGCCAGTTTACCGGCCACCAGCCAGGCTGGCAGCAAAGCGATGCCGCATCCGGCTAGAGCAAAGCTCATCAGCGCCGTGGCGCTGTCGGCTGAAAACCGTGGCGCGTTGACTATCGTAAAATCCACCTCTGCCTGTTCATCCGTTCGCAGCTGCCAGCGCAGCGGGGCCGGCAGACGCTCGTGAATAATCCAGTCAGCTTGCGCCAGATCGGACAGCGTCAGCACCGGATGGCTCGCCAGCCAGGCCGGGGAGGCAACGGGCAGGATCGCGAAACTGGCTATCCGCGTCGCCCGATAGCGGGAATCGGCCAGCGTACCGAGGCGTATCGCCACGTCAAATCGTTCGGAGATAAGATCCGCATGATGGGAGGACGAGACGTGCCGCACCCGTAGCGCCGGATGATGACGGGAAAACGCCGCCAGCGCCGGGATGATGACCTGCGCGCCATACTCCGGCGTGGTGGTGATCCGCAGCTCTCCGCTTAAACCGCTATGGCTGGCCCGGACCTCATCCTGCAGATTTTCCGCCGCTTTGAGCAGCGCCACCCCACGCTGATAGAACAGCGCCCCGGCGTCAGTGAGCCGCAGACGGCGCGTCGAGCGCAGCAGCAGCGTCACCCCCAGCTCATTTTCCAGTTGCCGTACGTTAAAGCTGACCACCGCCTTGGTCTGCCCCAGCGCCGCGGCGGCCTGGGTAAAGCTGCCGGCGTCCACCACGGCGATAAACATGGTCACGCGCTGAAGGTTTAGCATCGTCGTCCGGATGATTGTCAAAAATATTCAGACAGTATATCCCGATTCGCCCCGTTTATCCCCCGCGGCGCCGGGTTTACAGTAGCCGCCTGTCTGAGGGAGTGAATCATGACCTATCGCCACCGCGTTGCCACCGTTTTTCTGTTCGGCTTTTTTCTCGACCTAATCAATATGTTTATCGCCAGCATTGCCTTCCCGGCTATCAGCCACGAGCTGGCGGTGTCCGTCTCGCAGCTGGCGTGGGTCAGCAATGCCTATATTCTTGGCCTGACGGCCGTCGTACCGTTCAGCGCCTGGCTCAGCCAGCGCTGTGGGCCAAAACGGCTGTTTTTACTCTCGCTGGGGCTGTTCAGCCTCGGCGCGCTGGCATCGGGGCTGGCCCATAGCCTGGGTGAGCTGATTTTCTGGCGTACGCTGCAGGGGATGGGCGGCGGGCTGTTAATCCCCCTCGGCCAGGCGCTGACGTGGCCGCTGTTTCAGCCGCAGGAGCGGGCGAAGCTGTCGGCGGCGGTGATGCTGGTCGGCCTGCTGGCGCCCGCCTGCTCGCCGGCGATCGGTGGTCTGCTCGTCCAGGCGTTCAGCTGGCGCTGGGTCTTTTTCGCCAGCCTGCCTGTCGCCCTGCTTACCTTTATGCTGGCGGCGCGATGGCTAAACGACAGCCCCGCTCCCGTCCGGCCGACCCGCTTTCTCCCGCTGTCATTGCTGGCCGATCCTCTCCTGCGCTTCGCCATGCTGATCTATCTCTGCGTACCGGGGATGTTTATTGCCGTCAACGTGGTGGGAATGTTCTACCTGCAACGCGTCACCGGGATGGCGCCGGGGGCCACTGGCGCCCTGATGGTGCCGTGGTCGCTGGCCTCGTTTGCCGCCATCACCTTTACCGGCAGGTATTTCAACCGCTTCGGGCCGCGGCCGCTGGTGATGGTCGGCTGCCTGCTACAGGCGGCGGGGATCCTGCTGCTGCTGCAGGTCGATGCACACAGCCCGCTGGCGCTGTTGATTCTGGCCTTTACGCTGATGGGCGGCGGAGGCAGCTTATGCAGCAGCACCGCGCAAAGCAGCGCTTTCCTGCATACGCCTGGCGAAGAGATGCCTGACGCCAGCGCGCTGTGGAACCTTAACCGCCAGCTCAGCTTCTTTGCCGGCAGCGCGCTGCTCGCCCTGCTGTTGAGGGTATTCCCGCCGGCCTACGCCTGGCAGGGCGCGTTTAGCTGCGCCGCCGCCATAACCCTGTTGCCGCTGCTGTTTTGCCTGCGGCTGAATAATCGGGCGATTATCCATCGCCTGCACACTACTCTGGAGAAGTCATGAACCCTTATCTGCAGGAAGTCGTCGACGCCCATGTCCTTATCGAACGCTGGTTAAGCCACGGGGAAGGAAGCGCTGAGGCGCTGATGAGCCGCTTTGCCGCCGAATTCACCATGATCCCTCTGAGCGGCGAGAAGATGGACTACCCGACGGTGAGCCGTTTTTTCCACCAGGCGGGAGCAAGCCGTCCGAAATTACACATTGTGGTGGATCAGGCGAAAATCATCAGCGAGTGGCACGACGGCGCCGCCGTGCTGTACCGTGAACGCCAAACGCTGGCGGATGGCAGTGAGAACGTACGCTGGTCGACGGCGATTTTTCAGCAAGCGGAAGGGAAAATTGTCTGGCGCCATCTGCAGGAAACCCGCCTCGGCTAGCGCAAAGAAAAAGGCCCCGTCTTTCGAGGGGGCCTTTTTGAGAGAAAAGATCTTATTCGCGGAAGAGCGCTTCGATATTCAGTCCTTGCCCCTGCAGAATTTCCCGCAGGCGACGCAGACCTTCCACCTGGATCTGACGCACACGCTCGCGAGTGAGGCCAATTTCACGGCCCACATCTTCCAGGGTGGCGGCTTCATAACCCAGCAGACCGAAACGACGCGCCAGAACCTCACGCTGCTTGGCGTTCAGTTCGAACAGCCATTTAACGATGCTTTGTTTCATATCATCGTCCTGCGTGGTGTCTTCCGGGCCGTTCTCTTTCTCATCGGCCAGAATATCCAGCAGCGCTTTTTCTGAATCGCCACCCAGCGGGGTATCCACCGAGGTGATGCGCTCGTTCAGACGCAGCATACGGCTGACGTCATCGACCGGTTTGTCCAGCTGTTCGGCAATCTCTTCCGCGCTCGGCTCGTGGTCCAGCTTGTGGGACAACTCGCGCGCGGTACGCAGATAGACGTTCAGCTCTTTGACAATGTGGATCGGCAAACGGATCGTACGGGTTTGGTTCATGATCGCCCGTTCAATGGTCTGACGGATCCACCAGGTCGCATAGGTCGAAAAACGGAACCCACGTTCCGGGTCAAACTTCTCAACGGCGCGGATCAGGCCGAGGTTACCTTCTTCAATCAGATCCAGCAGCGCCAGACCACGATTGCTGTAACGACGGGCAATCTTCACCACCAGACGCAGGTTGCTTTCAATCATGCGACGGCGTGAAGCGACATCACCACGCAGTGCGCGACGCGCGAAATAGACTTCCTCTTCCGCGGTCAGCAGTGGGGAATAACCAATCTCTCCAAGATAAAGCTGAGTGGCGTCAAGCACGCGTTGCGTTGCGCCTTGCGACAGCAGCTCTTCCTCAGCCAGATCGCTATCACTGGGTTCCTCTTCTACTAAGGCCTTCTCGTCGAAAACCTCAATTCCGTTCTCATCAAATTCCGCGTCTTCATTTAAATCATGAACTTTCAGCGTATTCTGACTCATAAAGGTGGCTCCTACCCGTGATCCCTGAGCAAAGCACCTTCCACGGCGCATCAACAAAAGACGCCAGGACGATTTCCCCTACTCCTCTCAGCGAGAGGCGCATAGACACCGCCCTGGCGCCTGTTAGCTAATGCTTCGCTTATCCGTACTTTGCCAAATTATCGCTGCGGTAAGTACTGCAGCGGGTTGACGGATTTCCCCTTGTAACGAATTTCAAAATGTAATCTTGTTGAGCTGGTTCCGGTGCTACCCATGGTAGCGATTTTCTGCCCCGCTTTGACTTCCTGTTGCTCCCGAACCAGCATGGTATCGTTATGAGCGTAGGCACTCAGGTAATCATCGTTGTGTTTGATGATAATAAGATTACCGTAGCCGCGCAGTGCGTTACCGGCATAGACGACGCGCCCATCGGCGGTCGCGACAATAGCCTGTCCCTTACTGCCTGCAATGTCGATACCTTTATTGCCGCCTTCCGCGCCACTAAAGTTCTCGATAACTTTGCCATCAGTCGGCCAGCGCCATGATGAGATCGGCGAACTGGTTGACGTACTGCTTGCAGTCGGCTGGGTTGTGCTCACCGTTGTAGGTGCCGTCACCGGCGCGACAACCGTCGAGGTCGTGGTCGCTGGTTTATTATTAGGCAACATCTTGGTAGCACTTTGTTCACCTGAGGATTCAGAATACGTAATAGTCGGTTGTGAAGCAACCACCGCGGTCGATTTTTGTGCAGAAGTTGTGGTGGCCGTCGCACCGCCGCTCGCCCTTGCGCTGGCCTGAGAAACGGCGTTTTCGCCGGTGATCGGCTGGCCTGAAGCGTTGCCGACCTGCAGCACCTGACCGACGTTCAGGGCGTACGGGGCCGGGACATTGTTGCGTTGCGCCAGGTCACGGAAATCGTTGCCGGTGACCCAGGCGATATAGAACAGGGTGTCGCCGCGTTTGACCGTATAGGTACTGCCGCCGGTATAGCTACCTTTCGGAATATCGCCATATTTGCGGTTGTAAACGATCTTGCCATTCACCGTCTGCACCGGCTCCTGCGCCATTGGCTGCGGCTGAATGGTCTGGGTCTGCACCGGCTGGATCGGCTGCGCCTGAGGAGCAGACTGGACGCCGGAGGATGGCGGCGTAATCAACATGCCGGAATTGGTGCTGGAAGAGGCGGCACCGCCGGCAGAGCTAACCGGCGCAGGCGGATTATTGGTGTTGGTACATCCGGCCAGCCAGAGTGAAACCAGTGAAAGAGCCGCAATACGGCTGACGGTAAATTTGGTGCTTCCCGCGCTCATTTATCCCCCAGGAATATGTTAACTGCCAATATCTTGCTTACCGGGCGACGCCCGGCCAGGACACTGAAAAATGTGTCCACCCTACGCCTAAAGTCAGGCAAAAAAAACCTGGAATAATCCGGGTCTCAGGCCAGCTCCCCTTTCACCAGGGGAACAAAGCGAACGGCCTCGACGGTATCAATGATAAATTCGTTGCCCCGGCGACGGATCCGTTTGAGAAACTGATGCTCCTCGCCGACCGGCAGTA
The DNA here is from genome assembly GCF_019753495.1 of Klebsiella sp. TF21-TM. Lineage (NCBI taxonomy): Bacteria > Pseudomonadati > Pseudomonadota > Gammaproteobacteria > Enterobacterales > Enterobacteriaceae > Klebsiella > Klebsiella sp. TF21-TM. The sequence goes on from NZ_JAIJYL010000009.1 coordinate 52,800, forward strand.
CCAGCACGCCGTCGTCATCCAGCTGCGCCAGCAGCGCGGTCGGTATTTCCGGCGGCGCCGCCGTCACAATAATGGCATCAAACGGCGCCCGCGCCTGCCAACCTTGCCACCCATCGCCATGACGGGTTGAAACATTATGTAAATCAAGTTGTTTCAGGCGACGACGCGCCTGCCACTGTAAACTCTTAATTCGCTCTACCGAGCAAACGTGATGCACCAGGTGCGCCAGGATGGCGGTCTGGTAACCGGAACCGGTGCCGATCTCAAGCACCCGCGACTCCGGCGTCAGCGCCAGCAGCTCGGTCATCCGCGCCACCATGTACGGCTGGGAGATGGTTTGCCCCTGGCCAATCGGCAGCGCGGTGTTTTCCCACGCTTTATGTTCAAAGGCTTCATCAACAAATTTTTCGCGCGGGACGCGCGCGATCGCCTCGAGGACACGTTCATCGACGATGCCCTGCGTGCGCAGTTGATTCAACAAACTTTCAACACGTTTACTTACCATTGCCTGTCAACCCCGACACGTTCCAGCCAATCGGTGACCACCTCATGCGCCTGATGGGCGGTTAAATCGACGTGCAATGGCGTAACGGAAACATAGCCTTCATCCACTGCCGCAAAATCGGTGCCCGGCCCGGCGTCGCGCTTATCGCCCGGCGGGCCAATCCAGTAAAGGGTATTGCCGCGCGGATCCTTTTGCGGGATCACCTGGTCGGCAGGATGGCGGTTGCCGCAGCGGGTCACGCGGATACCTTTGATCTGGTCAAGGGGCAGGTCCGGGACATTGACGTTGAGGATCCGCCCGGTGCGCAGCGGTTCACGGCTGAGTCCGCGCAGGAGAGTGCAGGTCACCGCCGCGGCGGTGTCGTAGTGTTGATAGCCATTGAGCGACACGGCCAGCGCGGGGAATCCCAGATGGCGGCCTTCCATCGCCGCCGCCACGGTGCCGGAGTAAATGACGTCATCGCCCAGGTTGGGCCCGGCGTTGATTCCGGAAACGACGATGTCCGGACGCGGGCGCATCAGCGCGTTCACGCCAAGGTAGACGCAGTCCGTCGGCGTCCCCATCTGGACGGCGATATCGCCATTTTCATAGGTAAAGGTGCGCAGTGACGATTCCAGCGTCAGCGAATTCGAAGCCCCGCTGCGGTTACGATCGGGTGCAACCACCTGGACCTCGGCAAACTCCCTTAAGGCCTTCGCCAGGGTCTGTATCCCCGGCGCATGGATCCCGTCATCGTTACTCAGCAATATTCGCATAGTCACCCGTTGTATTGATAAGCTCCCTGACCACGCTGGTGGCGAAGCTGCCCGCCGGCAGCCAGAAACGCAGTTCAACGGTTACATCATCCCACCAGTTCCAGCTCAGCTGCTGCGGATAGAGGAGCATCGCCCGGCGCGCCGCCTCGACTTTCTCCCGCACCAGCAGTGTCTGCAGCAAGGTTTCCTCGGCGATGGCGGCCTGCTCGGCGGCCAGAGCGTCGCGCTGGCTTCCCCAGTCGCCGCTGCCCGGCAGCGCAGCCGTGATCATCAGTTCGCGGTTATGCACCCGCGCCTGCGAAACCTCGAGTTCTTCCGGTGTGACGACAAACCAGCTCCCACGCCCCGCTAATTGTAGCGCATCGCCATCAACAACCTGATTAAATTCCGTTTTTTTTAATCTAATACTGACTTGCTGATTAAACAACGCGCTGCGGGCCGCCGACAACCAAAAACTGCGCTTATTGCGATCGCGCACCGGCGCGCCGCTCTCCGCCCAGCGCAGCGCGCCCTGCAGATTGCTGCCGCCGATGCCAAAGCGCTGAGCGCCGAAATAGTTCGGCACGCCCCGTTCAGCGATGGCCTGCAGACGCGTCTCCACCTCCTGGCGATCGCTTACCTCGCGCAGGATCAGGGTAAACTGGTTGCCCTTCAGCGCGCCTAATCGCAGCTTACGCTTATGGCGGGCATATTCCAGTACCTGGCAGCCCTCGAGCTGAAATTTGCTCAGATCCGGCATCTCTTTGCCGGGCACCCGGGCGCACAGCCACTGCTCGGTGACGGCGTGCTTATCTTTTTGCCCGGCGAAGCTCACTTCACGGGCATGGATTTTGAGGAATTTCGCCAGCGCATCGGCGACAAAGCGTGTATTGCAGCCGTTTTTGAGGATCCGCACCAGCACGTGCTCGCCTTCGCCGTCCGGGGCGAAGCCCAGGTCTTCCACCACCAGGAAATCTTCCGGATTGGCTTTCAGCAGCCCGCTGCTCTGCGGCTTGCCGTGCAGCCAGGTCAGTTGGTCAAAGGCGATCATTTGTCGGCCTTACGCAGCAGCGCGACCGCTTCGCAGGCGATCCCTTCCCCGCGGCCGGTGAAGCCCAGCTTCTCGGTGGTGGTCGCTTTCACGTTGACGTCGTCCATATGGCAGCCGAGATCTTCAGCGATAAAAACGCGCATCTGCGGGATATGCGGCAGCATTTTCGGCGCCTGGGCGATAATGGTGACGTCGACGTTGCCGAGCGTATAGCCTTTGGCCTGAATGCGGCGCCACGCTTCGCGCAGCAGTTCGCGGCTGTCGGCGCCTTTAAACGCCGGATCGGTATCCGGGAACAGCTTGCCAATATCGCCGAGCGCCGCGGCGCCCAGCAGCGCATCGGTCAGCGCATGCAGCGCGACGTCGCCGTCGGAGTGGGCCAGCAGCCCTTTTTCATAAGGAATGCGTACCCCGCCAATGATGATTGGGCCTTCACCGCCAAAAGCGTGTACGTCAAAACCATGTCCAATTCGCATTAAGCTTTCTCCTGGTGTCGGGAACGGGTGAGGTAAAATTCCGCCAGCGCCAGATCTTCCGGACGCGTCACTTTAATATTATCAGCGCGTCCGGCGACCAGCTGCGGATGGAAGCCGCAGTACTCCAGCGCCGAGGCTTCATCGGTGATGGTGGCCCCCTCGTTCAGCGCCCGGGTGAGGCAATCCACCAGCAGCTCGCGAGGGAAAAATTGCGGGGTGAGCGCGTGCCACAGGTCATTACGATCGACGGTATGGGCGACGGCGGTTTTGCCCGGCTCGGCGCGCTTCATGGTGTCGCGCACCGGCGCTGCGAGGATCCCGCCGACGCGGCTGGTTTCACAGAGTGCCAGCAGGCGGCTGAGGTCATCCTGATGCAGGCAGGGGCGCGCGGCGTCATGCACCAGCACCCACTGCGCCTCCGGCAACGCCTGCAGGCCGGCGAGCACCGAATCGGCGCGCTCGGCGCCGCCATCCACGACGGTAATTTGCGGGTGCTGGGCCAGCGGCAGCTGGCTGAAGCGCCGATCGCCGGGGCTGACGGCAATCACCACGCGCTGGACGCGCGGATCCGCCAGCAGCGCGGCGACCGCATGTTCGAGAATCGTTTTGTTACCGATTGAGAGATATTGTTTCGGGCATTCCGTTTGCATGCGGCGGCCGAAACCGGCTGCCGGCACCACGGCGCAAATGCCCGGAAAAGTGGCTGCCATGTTGTAATCCTGGGCCTGGTTATCGATTGTTCTGCTGTTGCCCCGATGCCTGGTTGCGTTTAGACGCATCCGGTACCAGACGATAGAAGGTTTCGCCCGGGCGGGTCATGCTGAGTTCATTGCGCGCACGCTCCTCGATCGCTTCCTGACCGCCGTTGAGGTCGTCAATTTCGGCAAACAGCTGATCGTTGCGTGCTTTTAATTTGGCGTTAGTCGCCTGCTGGGCGGTGACGTCGTCGTTAACCCGCGTGTAGTCATGCAGGCCGTTTTTACCGAACCACAGCGAATACTGTAGCCAGACCAGCAAAGCTAATAATAGCAGCGTTAGTTTACCCATCCTGCCCCCTGAAAAACGGCATCATCATCCCAAAACTCGCCCGGGTACGCTACCGGGGCGCGCGGACGATGCCGCGTAACGCGGGGACTGTACCATATTTTTGCTGCTGATACCCATGCTTGATTCATACCAGAAACGGGTTATCCCAACAGCCAGAGGAAGAGGAGCGCAAACATCAGCCCGACGGTCAGGATGGTCGCGCTGGCGCTATAGAGCAGTTTGCCATTGAGCAGAGAGTGCAGCGCAATACCGACCACCACCGCCACCGGCATCAACGCAAGGAAGAATGGCCAGGTGTAGAGGAGGAAGAAAAGTGTATTACTGCCATAGAGAAGGAAGGGAATACCCAGCGCCAGCAGCCATGAAATAAAGCCCACGGCAGCGCCCGACAAAGACCAGGTGGTCTCGTCGCCGGTCGCCGGAGGCGGTTCTGAACGAATAATACTGAGGTTCTGGGTATTGCGCATATCGAATCCTGTAGACCGGGCAACCGGCACCCCTCGATGCCGCTGCCGTTTCAGGATCTGATAATATCGCTCTGTTGCAGCAGGTCTAATAGTTGGTGCACCAAATTTGTTACCAATTGTTCACCATCCAGATGAATTTCCGCCTTTTCCGGTGCCTCATAGACCGAGTCTATACCGGTGAAATTGCGTAATTCCCCTGCCCGCGCCTTCTTATACAATCCTTTCGGATCCCGCGCCTCGCAGATGGCCAGCGGGGTATCGACGAACACTTCGATAAAGCGTCCCTCCCCCAGGCGCTCGCGCACCATCTGTCGCTCCGCGCGGTGCGGAGATATAAATGCCGTCAATACAACCAGCCCGGCATCGACCATCAGCCTGGCCACTTCACCGACGCGGCGAATGTTCTCTTTGCGATCCTCATCACTGAATCCCAGGTCGCTGCACAAGCCATGACGTACGTTATCGCCGTCCAGCAGATAGGTGCTGACGCCGCGCTCATGCAAGGCCTCTTCCAGCGCCCCGGCGACAGTGGATTTACCCGACCCCGAAAGGCCGGTAAACCACAGCACCACGCCGCGATGGCCGTGATGCTGTTCCCGCTGCTGCTGGGTCACAGGATGGGCATGCCAGACGACGTTTTCGTCATGCTGGGCCATTATTTGCCTCCCAGCAGGTCGCGGGCGTCCCAGTGCGGGAAGTGTTTGCGGATCAGCTGGTTCAGTTCCAGCTCGAAAGCGCTGTACTGCGATGCCGACGTCGGCGCCTGCAGGTGCGGCTCGTTGACCATCCCGGCGCCGACGGTGACGTTGGTCAGACGATCGATAAAGATAAGCCCGCCGGTCACTGGGTTTTGCTGATAGGGATCCAGCACTAAAGGTTCGTCAAAGGTCAGCTCCACCAGCCCGATGCCGTTCAGCGGCAGAGACTCGACTTCACGCTGGGTCAGGTTGTTAATATCCACCTGGTAACGGATAGCATCCACGCGGGCGCGGGTCTTCTTACCGGCGATTTTGATGTCGTAGCTCTGCCCCGGGGTCAACGCCTGCTCGGCCATCCACACCACGTCGATGCTGGCGCTTTGCACCGCCGGCAGCGTGGCTTGCGCGTCAACCAGCAGGTCGCCGCGGCTGATGTCGATTTCATCTTTCAGCACAATGGTAATGGCTTCCCCGGCGGCGGCTTCCTGCAGATCGCCGTCGAAGGTGACGATACGCGCCACGCTCGACTCGACGCCCGACGGCAGCACCTTCAGACGCTGGCCGACCTGCACGGTGCCGGAGGCGACCGTACCGGAGAAGCCGCGGAAATCGAGGTTCGGACGGTTAACATACTGCACCGGGAAGCGCAGCGGTTGGCTCTCCACTACCCGTTGGATCTCCACCGTTTCGAGGACTTCCAGCAGAGTCGGGCCGCTGTACCACGGCATGTTCGCGCTCTGGCTGGCGACATTATCGCCCTCCAGCGCCGACAGCGGCACAAAGCGAATATCGAGGTTGCCCGGCAGCTGCTCGGCAAAAGTCAGGTAAGCTTCACGGATCTCGTTGAAACGCGCTTCGCTAAACTCGACGAGATCCATTTTGTTGACCGCCACCACCAGGTGTTTAATGCCCAGCAGGGTGGAGATAAAGCTGTGACGGCGGGTCTGGTCGAGCACGCCTTTACGCGCGTCGATCAGCAGGATCGCCAGATCGCAAGTGGACGCGCCGGTAGCCATATTGCGGGTGTACTGCTCGTGCCCCGGGGTGTCGGCGATGATAAATTTGCGTTTTTCCGTCGAGAAGTAGCGATAGGCCACGTCGATGGTGATGCCCTGCTCGCGCTCGGCCTGCAGGCCATCCACCAGCAGCGCCAGGTCCAGTTTTTCACCCTGGGTGCCGTGACGCTTGCTGTCGTTGTGCAGCGAAGAGAGCTGATCTTCATAGATCTGGCGGGTATCGTGCAGCAGACGGCCAATCAGGGTGCTTTTACCGTCATCGACGCTGCCGCAGGTCAGAAAACGCAGCAGGCTCTTGTGCTGTTGCGCGTGCAGATAAGCTTCTACGCCGCCTTCATTGGCAATTTGTTGGGCAATGGTCGTGTTCATGGCGGCTCCTTAGAAATAACCCTGACGTTTCTTCAGCTCCATCGAGCCGGCCTGGTCGCGATCGATGACGCGCCCCTGACGTTCGCTGGTGGTGGATACCAGCATCTCTTCAATAATTTCCGGCAGCGTCTGCGCTTCAGACTCCACCGCGCCGGTCAGCGGCCAGCAGCCGAGGGTACGGAAACGCACCATCCGTTTTTCAATCACTTCGCCCGGCTGCAGATCGATACGGTCGTCGTCGATCATCATCAGCATGCCGTCGCGCTCCAGCACCGGGCGCTCAGCGGCCAGATACAGCGGCACGATTTCGATGTTTTCCAGATAGATGTACTGCCAGATATCCAGCTCGGTCCAGTTGGAGAGCGGGAAGACGCGGATGCTTTCGCCTTTGTTAATCTGGCCGTTGTAGTTGTGCCACAGTTCCGGACGCTGGTTTTTCGGGTCCCAGCGGTGGAAGCGGTCGCGGAAGGAGTAGATGCGCTCTTTAGCGCGGGATTTCTCCTCATCACGCCGCGCGCCGCCGAATGCGGCGTCAAAGCCGTATTTGTTCAGCGCCTGCTTCAGCCCTTCGGTTTTCATGATATCGGTATGCTTGGCGCTGCCGTGGACGAACGGGTTGATGCCCATCGCCACCCCTTCCGGGTTTTTATGCACCAGCAGCTCGCAGCCATAGGCTTTGGCGGTACGGTCGCGGAACTCATACATCTCACGGAATTTCCAGCCGGTATCGACGTGCAGCAGCGGGAACGGCAGGGTTCCCGGATAAAACGCTTTGCGCGCCAGATGCAGCATTACGCTGGAATCTTTCCCGATGGAGTACATCATCACCGGGTTAGAAAATTCGGCGGCCACCTCACGAATAATATGGATGCTTTCCGCCTCCAGTTGCCGCAGGTGAGTGAGTCGTTTTTGGTCCATAACCGTTCCTTAAGCCAGATTGACCACCGAAGAGTTAAACCCCTCGGCGGATGATGTATGTTGAAACCAGGCGAGCTGCTGATGCAGCTGCACCACTTCGCCGACCACCAGCAGGGCGGGCATCGGGGCGTCTTTCGCCAGGTGTTCGAGTTGTTGCAATGTGCCGGTTATCGTCTGCTGATCGTCACGGGTACCGCGGGAAATCACCGCTACCGGCGTATTGCTGTCGCGACCGTGGGCGATCAGCTGGGCGCTGATTTCCGCCGCCTTCATGGTGCCCATGTAAATGGCCAACGTCTGTTGGCTCTTCGCCAGCAGCGCCCAGTCGAAGGGAGCGCTGTCCGGCTTATAGTGCCCGGTGACAAAGACGGCGCTTTGCGCATAATCGCGATGGGTCAGTGGAATACCGGCGTAGGCCGTCGCGCCGGCGGCGGCAGTGACGCCAGGCACCACCTGGAACGGGATGCCCGCGGCGGCGGCAGCCTGCAGCTCTTCTGCGCCGCGGCCAAAAATAAACGGATCCCCGCCCTTCAGACGCACGACGGTTTTCCCCGCCTTCGCCGCCTCCACCAGCAGCTGATTGGTTTCATGCTGCGGCACCGAGTGCTCGCCGGCGCGCTTACCGACGCAAACCAGCTCGGCATCGCGGCGCACCAGCTCGAGAACCGGCTGGGTCACCAGATGGTCGTGGAAAACCACGTCCGCCTGCTGGATCGCCTGCAAACCACGCAGCGTCAGCAGCCCGGCATCGCCCGGTCCGGCCCCCACCAGAATAATTTCACCTGTTTCGCGTTCAGGCTTATCCAGCTCATCCTGCAGCGCTTTTTCCGCCTCCGCAGCGTTGCCCGCCACCATCAGGCTGGCGAAGCGGCCGGTAAAGACCCGCTCCCAAAAGCGGCGACGCGCTTCGGTGGTCGTCAGACGGGTTTTCAGATGATTGCGCCAGTAGCTCGCCGATTCCGCCAGACGCCCGAGGTTCGTCGGCAGCAGCGCTTCGATTTTTTCGCGCAGAATACGCGACAGCACCGGCGCTTTCCCGCTGGAGGAGATCGCCACCAGCAGCGGCGAACGGTCGACGATAGAAGGGAAGACAAACGAGCAGAGCGCCTGGTTATCCACTACGTTGACCAGCCGGTAGCGCGCGTTAGCCGCCGCAAACACCCGCTGGTTAAGCGCCTCGTCCTCCGTGGCGGCAATCACCAGAAAGACATCATCCACCAGAGCGTCGCTAAATTCCGTCGCCCGCCAGCTAAGCGCCTGGCGCGCCGCCAGATCGGCCAGCGCCGGAGACAGCGTCCCGGCGACCACCTGCACCTGCGCCTGGGCGCGCAGCAGAAACTTGATCTTGCGTTCGGCAATCTCTCCGCCGCCGATCACCAGCACGGGCCTTTGTTTCAGTTCGGCAAAAAGGGGCAAGTAATCCACGGGGTAACAACTCTCTTACAATCAGCGATACTGCGACTATAGGGTGCGCCTTAGAGCAAATGAAATTACGAAATGGAATGAGTTGTGACACAAAGGAATAACGCGGTGGAAATCTAAATATCAAAAAGTGCTTAACACGCTATTTTTCCGCTATTTAAGAGCAATTGAAATTGTTTAACCGCGGTCACAGTTTCATACTGTACGCGTCAAATTGTCTCGTTCGTGTAAGGACCCCTTATGTTTTCCGCGTTGTGCCGCCGTCTGCTTCCGCTGGCGCTCGGCACCGGTTTTGTTTTCGCCGCCGCCCCCGCATTCAGCGCGCTGGGCGACACCGCCAGTAGTCAGGCTCGCCATATCGCCACCGTCTTCCCGGGACGAATGACCGGAACGCCCCCGGAAATGCTCTCAGCTGACTATCTGCGCCAGCAGTTCGCCCGGATGGGCTATCAAAGCGACGTGCGGAGCTTCAATACCCGCTACATCTATACCGACAGCAACCAGCGTAAAAACTGGCATAACGTCACCGGCAGTACGGTGATCGCCGCCCATGAAGGCCAGTCTCGCCAGCAAATCATCATCATGGCGCACCTCGATACCTACGCGCCGCAGAGCGATAAAGACGTCGAAAACAACCTCGGCGGCCTGACGCTGCAGGGAATTGACGACAACGCGATGGGGCTCGGGGTGATGCTGGAGCTGGCGGAGCATTTACAGAACGTCCCCACCCGCTATGGCATTCGCTTTATCGCCACCAGCGGCGAAGAGGAAGGTCGTCTCGGCGCGCAAAACCTGCTGCAGCGGATGAGCGAGGCGGAAAAGAAAAATACCCTGCTGGTGATCAATCTCGATAACCTGGTGGTGGGCGATAAGCTTTACTTTAACAGCGGCCGCCGCACGCCGGCCTCGGTGCGCAAGCTGACCCGCGATCGCGCGCTGGCTATCGCCCGCAGCAAAGGCATCGCCGCCTACACTAATCCGGGACTCAATCCGGCTTACCCGAAAGGCACCAGCTGCTGTAATGACGCCAGCGTCTTCGACAACGCGGGGATCCCGGTGCTGTCGGTCGAAGCGACCAACTGGTCATTAGGCAAGAAAGATGGCTATCAGCAGCGGAGCAAATCGCGCAGCTTCCCGCAGGGAATCAGCTGGCATGACGTTCAGCTGGATAATCAGCAATATATCGACAACGCGCTGCCGGGACGGATCGAGCATCGCGGGCGCGATGTCGTGAAAGTGATGCTGCCGCTGGTGAAAGAGCTGGCGAAGGTGGAGAAGAAAAGCTGACGGATGTAAATGAACACGCGGCATCACCCGCGTGTTCTCTTTCACACTATTCCCTGAGGAAGCGCTAATCAACCCTCGTGCAATCCGCACTCGCGTTTAAGCCCGAAGAACCGGGTCTCTTCTTCTGCCATGCCCGGCTCCCATTTGCGGGTGGTGTGGGTATCGCCTACCGACAGATACCCCTGATCCCACAGCGGATGGTATTTCAGCCCATGCTTTTGCAGATACTGATACACCGTCCGGTTATCCCAGTCGATAATCGGCAACACCTTGAACACCCCGCGCTGGACCGCCAGCACCGGAAGCGTCGCCCGACTGCCCGACTGCTCGCGGCGCAGACCGGCAAACCACGTCTGCGCGTTTAGCTCTTTCAGCGCCCGGTTCATCGGTTCAACCTTGTTGATCTCATTGTATTTCTCAATGCCCTCAACGCCCTGCTCCCACAGCTTGCCGTAGCGCGCCTCCTGCCAGGCCGCGCTTTCGGCCGCGCGGTAGACCTTCAGGTTCAGCTTGAGCTTGTCCGTCAGCTCGTCAATAAACTGGTAGGTTTCCGGGAACAGGTAACCGGTATCGGTAAGGATCACCGGAATGTCCGGGCGGATCTGGTTCACCAGGTGCAAACTCACCGCCGCCTGAATGCCAAAGCTTGACGACAGCACATAGTCTCCCGGCAGGTTTTCCAGCGCCCAGGCCACACGCCCTTCGGCGTCGAGCTTTTCCAGCTGGGCGTTGGTTTCCGCGAGTGCCAGAATGCGTTCCACTTTCGGCAATGCATTAAGCGCGTGTAGATCGAGTACGGACATAAGAACCTCGTTTGCCTGTTTTGCCGGGCGGCACTGCGTTTGCCCGGCCTACGGGTTTTACAGGCCCGGATCGCTACGCGCCACCGGGCACCAGGATGTTACTCCCAGAAATCGCGGGCTGGATCGAGCACCGGGCGAATGATGCCCGCACGCACCGTAAAGTCGCCGAAGCCTTCACCCGCTTCGCGCTCTTTCGCCCAGCGCCCAACCAGTTGGTCTAGCGAGTCGAGAATTTCCGACTCGGTAATGTTCTCCCGGTACATCCGCGGGATGCGGGTGCCGCTGCGGTTACCGCCGATGTGCAGGTTATAGCGGCCTGGCGCTTTCCCCACCAGCCCCACTTCCGCCAGCATCGCGCGGCCGCAGCCGTTCGGACAGCCGGTGACGCGGGTGACGATATGCTCATCGCTCACGCCATGCTTGCTCATCACCCCTTCCACCTTGTCGATAAACGACGGCAGGAAACGCTCGGCTTCCGCCATCGCCAGCGGGCAGGTCGGGAAGGAGACGCAGGCCATTGAGTTTTCGCGCTGCGGGGTGACGGCATTCATCAGACCATGATCCCGCGCCAGCTTCTCGATCCGCGCCTTCTGATCTTCCGGTACGCTGGCGACGATCAGGTTCTGATTGGCGGTGATGCGGAATTCGCCCTGATGGATCTTAGCAATCTCCAGCAGACCGGTTTTCAGCGGGCGCCCCGGATAATCCAGAATGCGGCCGTTTTCAATAAACAGCGTCAGGTGCCATTTATCATCAATCCCCTTCACCCAGCCGATGCGGTCGCCGCGGCCAGTGAATTCGTACGGGCGGATCGGCTCAAACTTAATGCCTGCCCGGCGCTCCACTTCCGCCTTAAAGGTTTTAACGCCAACGCGCTCAAGGGTGTACTTGGTTTTCGCATTCTTACGGTCGGTACGGTTCCCCCAGTCGCGCTGGGTAGTCACGACCGCTTCCGCCACCGCCAGAGTATGCTCCAGTGGCAGATAACCGAATTCGCTCGCCGTGCGGGCGTAGGTTTTTTTGTTACCGTGTTCGATAGAAAGACCGCCGCCCACCAGCAGGTTAAAGCCCACCAGCTTGCCGTTTTCGGCGATCGCCACGAAGTTCATGTCGTTGGCGTGCAGATCGATATCGTTCTGCGGCGGGATCACCACCGTGGTTTTAAACTTACGCGGCAGATAGGTCTGACCGAGGATCGGCTCTTCGTCAGTGGTGGCGACCTTTTTCTGATCCAGCCAGATCTCGGCATAGGCGCGGGTGCGCGGCAGCAAATGCTCGGAGATCTTTTTCGCCCACTCGTAGGCCTCAGCGTGGAGCTGCGATTCGTACGGGTTGGAGGTGCACAGCACGTTACGGTTCATATCGTTGGCGGTGGCCAGCGCGTCCAGCCCCACCGAGTGCAGCATCTGATGCACCGGCTTGACGTTCTTTTTCAGAATGCCGTGAAACTGGAAAGTCTGCCGGTTGGTCAGGCGAATACTGCCGTAAATGGTGTTCTCGGCGGCAAACTTATCGATCGCCTTCCACTGGGTGGTGGTGATCACCCCGCCCGGCAGACGGCAGCGCAGGAGCATCGCATGACGCGGCTCCAGCTTCTGAGCGGCGCGCTCCGCGCGGATATCGCGATCGTCCTGCTGGTACATACCGTGGAAACGGATCAGCAGGAAGTTATCGCCTTTAAAACCGCCGGTCAGACCGTCGTTTAAATCTTCCGCAATGGTGCCGCGCAGGTAGTTGCTCTCGAGCTTCATACGCTCGGCATCGGTCAGTTTACCTTCGACCACTAAAGGCCCCGGATGTTTTTCGCTCATTAGTAGACATCTCGCTGATAACGGCGCTCAACGCGCAGCTCACTTAAAAATTCGTCCGCCGCTTCGGCGTCCATCGCGCCGTATTCGGCTATCACTTCCAGTAAAGTCTGTTCCACGTCTTTCGCCATACGATTGGCGTCGCCGCAGACATAAATGTGGGCGCCATCATTGATCCAGCGCCACAGCTCGGCCCCCTGCTCACGCAGTTTGTCCTGCACATAGATTTTTTGTTGTTGATCGCGGGACCAGGCCAGATCGATACGGGTCAGCAGACCCTCTTTCACATAGCTCTGCCACTCCACCTGATAGAGGAAATCTTCGGTGAAGTGCGGGTTGCCGAAGAACAGCCAGTTCTTACCTGGCGCCCCGTCCGCTGCGCGCTGCTGCATGAAGGCGCGGAACGGCGCAATACCGGTGCCCGGGCCAATCATGATCACCGGCGTCTCCGGGTTAGCCGGCAGACGGAAGTTGTCGTTGTGCTCGATAAAGACGCGGACTTCGCCATCCTCTTCCACGCGGTCGGCGAGGAAGCTGGAGGCGCCGCCAGCCCGGGCGCGGCCTTCGATGTCATAGCGCACCACGCCCACGGTGACATGCACTTCGCTCTCCACTTCCGCCTGCGAGGAGGCAATAGAGTACAGACGCGGCGTCAGCGGGCGCAGCAGACCGATTAACGCCTCGGCGTCCAGCTGCGCTGGGGAGAAACGGACCATATCGACGATCGGCGTCGCGGCGGCATACTGCTGCAGTTGAGCTTTATCGCCCACCAGCGGCAGCAGCGATTCGCTGCGGGTCAGGGTGGCGTAGTTTTCGACGATAGTCGCGGTGTTAACCGTCAGCTCAAAATGCCACTGCAGGGCTTCCGCCAGCGGCAGGGTTTTGCCCTCGACGGTCACCGGCTCGTCGCCTTTCAGCCACAGCAGCTCCACCAGCTCTTTCACCAGCTGAGGATCGTTTTGATACCAGACGCCCAGGGCGTCGCCCGGCTGATAGCGCAGACCGGAATCACCGAGGTCAATTTCGATATGGCGTACATCTTTTTCTGAATCGCGGCCGGTGATTTTCTGGTTGACCGACAGGGTCGCCGTCAGCGGAGCCTCTTTGGTGTAGGGACTGGTGTGAATGTCGTTCACTGCGCCGCTGGCTGACAGCTGAGCGGGCGCGGCGACCGGCGCACGGGCCTTAAGCACCTCAACGACGCGCGCGCGCCATTCAGCGGCCGCGGCCTGATATTCAACGTCGGCGTCGACGCGATCGAGCAGGCGTTCCGCGCCAAGTTCGGCCAGCTTGCTGTCGAAATCTTTGCCGGACTGGCAGAAGAATTCATAAGAGGTATCGCCGAGGCCAAAGACGGCGAATGCGGTCCCGTCCAGCTTCGGCGCTTTCTTCGAGAACAGGAACTTATGCAATGCGACCGCTTCTTCCGGCGGCTCACCTTCCCCCTGGGTGGAGGTCACGACCACCAGCAGTTTTTCAGCAGCAATTTGTTTGAATTTATAATCGCCTGCATTCACCAGCTTCACGTTCAGCTTCGCCGCCAGCAGATCGTCGCGCAGCGCTTCGGCGACGCGGCGAGCGTTGCCGGTTTGCGAAGCGGAAATCAGCGTGATCGTCGGGACCTCGGCGGCCGGGGCGGGAACGGCGGCTGCCGCGCCGGACTGCTGATTCAGCACGCCCCAGAAATAGCCAGACACCCAGGCGAGCTGAGTGGGCGTGAAGTCAGTGGTGGCCGCCTGAAGGCGCGCCAGTTGCTCCGGGTTGAGCGGCAGCAAGTTGGAAGGTGGGGCCTGTGTCGTCATGCGTCGTTTGTTCCAGTAAGCAAAGCTGTTATTCGCACCCTGTCAGCGCGACAAAAACAGAAGAGAATAGAAGGTTAACGGCGGGCATAGTAACAATTAAAGAAGGGATGGAAATAATAAATAACCAAATGGACTAACCTGTTTTAGTTGTAGTTATTAACAACAAAATCGATTAAATAACTATTTGAAATATCACAACTTAATTCACTTAACCCAGATAAATGTGTCGATTTTCTGTTCAGGGCCGTTTTAGTTAATGCGAAAAAATGTACTTTCCGGTACCCTACGGCGGTTTTTTTCGTCCTGTTGAGAGTCAATGATGTCCACCACGCTGTTTAAAGATTTCACCTTCGAAGCCGCCCACCACCTGCCGCACGTCCCGGAAGGACACAAATGCGGTCGCCTGCATGGCCACTCCTTTATGGTGCGTCTGGAGATAACCGGTGAAGTCGATCCCCATACCGGGTGGATCATGGATTTTGCCGAGCTGAAGGCCGCCTTCAAGCCGACCTACGATCGCCTGGACCACTATTATCTGAACGATATCCCCGGTCTGGAAAACCCTACCAGCGAAGTGCTGGCCAAATGGATCTGGGATGAGATGAAACCGCGGGTACCGCTGCTGAGCGCGGTGATGGTGAAAGAGACCTGCACCGCCGGCTGCGTCTATCGCGGCGAGTAAGCGAAAAAAAGCCCGGTCAGTACGCTGCCGGGCTTTTTTATCAGGCGATATTCAGATATTTATGCGTCTGCATGGACAGGCGCCAGTTACGGGCGATGCAGGTGTCGATACACAGGCGCGTCGCGTCTTCTTTCTGGCTGATTGGCTGCAGGGCGATGATCCGCGGTTTGTCATCGCTCAGCGTTTCCAGCAGCTCGTCCAGCGCTTCGATGTCGCGGACGCGCCCTACCGGATGTTTGATCTCATCCGCCCGCTGCAGGGCCTGAGACAGCACGTCATACCCGCCGCGCATATTCACCTTCGGCGATACCGTCACCCAGGTATGAGGCGTACAGCGAACTTCGTGAGTGCCGCTGGTTTCAATCTGGCAGCTAAAGCCGTTTTGCTCCAGCAGTGAGGTTAACGGCGTTAAATCATGAATGCAGGGCTCACCGCCGGTAATGACCACGTGGCGGGCAGTCCACCCCTGACGACCGATAATCGCCAGCAGATCTTCACTGCTTGCCGGCCCCCACTTATCGCTCTCTTTGGTTTTCGCCAGGATACTGAACAACGACACTTCCCGATCGGCCAGTTTGTCCCAGGTATGCTTGGTGTCACACCACGCGCATCCTACCGGGCATCCCTGCAGACGAATAAAAATGGCAGGCACGCCGGTGAAGTAACCCTCGCCTTGCAGGGTCTGGAACATCTCGTTAATCGGGTACTGCATAGTCATCTCTGTTTAGGGTGATAAACATTTATTATCGCAGATTTCACTGTCCAGGTCTTGTCCTGCGCTGCGATCGTTTTTTCCCTCACGGCGTCGCTTTCTCTCCCCGGAGGTTATTCATTGTTAATTAAAAGCATGCCTCTGTTTTCGTTTATTTCATTAGTGTGGTAAGGATTAAAATAAACGGCGCGCCATGCCACCGTAAAGAAAGATGTAACAGAAGATGTTTTTCGCGTTATAAACCAGAATATATTAAATGTCAGTATAAACACAAAAATATCTTTAAATACAGCAGTGTACAAACTGATACATGAAAGAGTGAATTATTTATCTGGTCTGAGAGTCGAATCCAATCCACCGCCGAAAATAAGCTTAAGCCCCTCTTAATAAAGTCCTGTTGCCCGCCATTTTTTATTTAATCGTCGTTTACTTTGTCCCTCCTAGAATCCCGCAGACCAACCATAATGAGATAGCGTTTATGACCACATTATTCATTACCGGCGTCACCGGTTTTCTGGGCGGCGCGGCGTTAGAGAAAATACTCCATCAGGATAGCCAGTTAGATCTGCTGCTGCTGGTGCGTGCCGACAGTCCCGACGCAGGCCTGGAGCGGGTCAAGGAGAACATGCGTAAGTTCAACATCGCCGAGGAGAAACTGGCGATGCTGCGCCCGCAGCAGATCCTGCTGGGCGATCTCGCCTCTCCGGAGCATTTTCTTAACGACCCGCGGCTTGAGCAAGTTACCCATGTCCTCAACTGCGCCGCTGTCGCCTCATTTGGCAGCAACCCGCTCATCTGGAAGGTTAACGTTGCGGGTACGCTGCGTCTGGCGCAACGGATGGCGCAGGTGGCGGGTCTGCAGCGTTTTCTTCACGTCGGCACCGCAATGTCCTGCTCACCGGAGCCGGATTCGCTGGTCGCCGAGAGCGCGGAGTTTCGGCAGCGCGCCGAGCATCTGGTGGAATATACCCACTCGAAATCGGCCATCGAGCAACTGATGCAGCAGCACTGCCCTACGCTACCGCTGGTCATTGCCCGCCCTTCTATTGTGGTGGGCCATACCCATCATGGCTGCCGGCCTTCCAGCAGTATTTTCTGGGTGTTCAGCATGGGGCTGATGCTGCAGAAATTTATGTGCGCGATGGAGGATCGGATCGATGTTATTCCGGTGGACTACTGCGCCGATGCCCTGCTGATGCTGCTTAACCAGCCGCTGGCCCGCGGCGAGGTGGTGCATATCTCTGCCGGCGAGGAGAACAGCGTGAAGTTTGCCGAAATCGACCGGGCGATGGCCCTGGCGCTGGAGCAGGCGCCGGTGGGAGACAAGTACGCCCAGGTGAGCTATGAAACGCTGGTCAAAATGCGTCGCGAACTGAAAGGAATTTTTGGGCCGTGCAATGAGCGACTGATGCTGAAAGCGATGCGCTTATATGGCGCGTTCGCCACGCTGAACGTGCGCTTTAGCAACGATAAGCTGCTGAGCATGGGGATGCCAAAACCGCCGCGCTTTACCGATTACATCGACCGCTGCGTGGAAACCACTCGCGGGCTGTCGATCCCTCAGCAAATGGCTGTCGACTTTAAATAATGGCCGCAGGCATAAAAAAAATGCCAGCCCGAAGGCTGGCATGCTTATTTCACAAAGACAGGATTAAGCCTGGCCTTTGATCTCTTTACGACCGTTGAACGGCGCTTGCTCACCCAGCGCTTCTTCGATACGAATCAGCTGGTTGTATTTAGCAACGCGGTCAGAACGGCTCATAGAACCAGTTTTGATCTGGCCTGCTGCGGTACCCACAGCCAGGTCGGCAATGGTCGCGTCTTCAGTTTCGCCAGAACGGTGAGAGATGACAGCGGTGTAGCCAGCGTCTTTCGCCATCTTGATAGCCGCCAGAGTTTCGGTCAGAGAACCAATCTGGTTGAATTTGATCAGGATGGAGTTAGCGATGCCTTTTTCGATGCCTTCTTTCAGGATCTTGGTGTTGGTTACGAACAGGTCGTCACCAACCAGCTGGATTTTGTCGCCCAGTACTTTGGTCTGGTAAGCGAAACCTTCCCAGTCAGATTCGTCCAGGCCATCTTCGATGGAGACGATCGGGTACTGTTTGGTCAGCTCTTCCAGGAAGTGAGTGAACTCTTCAGAGGTGAACGCTTTGTTGCCTTCGCCGGCCAGAACGTATTTACCGTCTTTGTAGAATTCAGACGCTGCGCAGTCCATCGCCAGGGTGATGTCTTTGCCCAGCTCGTAGCCTGCAGCTTTAACCGCTTCAGCGATAACAGCCAGCGCTTCGGCGTTGGAACCCAGGTTCGGCGCGTAGCCGCCTTCGTCACCAACGGCAGTGTTCATGCCTTTGGACTTCAGCACTTTCGCCAGGTGATGGAACACTTCAGAACCCATGCGTACTGCTTCTTTCAGGGTCGGCGCGCCAACCGGCTGAATCATGAATTCCTGGATGTCGACGTTGTTGTCAGCGTGCTCACCGCCGTTGATGATGTTCATCATCGGAACCGGCATGGAGTATTTGCCCGGAGTGCCGTTCAGTTCAGCGATGTGCGCGTACAGCGGCAGGCCTTTGGAGGCAGCTGCTGCTTTGGCGTTCGCCAGAGAAACGGCCAGGATTGCGTTCGCACCGAAGTTAGATTTGTTTTCAGTACCGTCCAGGTCGATCATGATCTTGTCGATGCCAGCCTGATCTTTGGCATCTTTGCCCAGGATTGCCTGAGCGATCGGGCCGTTTACCGCAGCAACAGCTTTGGTTACGCCTTTACCCAGGAAACGGGATTTGTCGCCATCGCGCAGTTCCAGCGCTTCGCGGGAACCAGTAGAAGCACCTGACGGAGCAGCTGCCATACCGACGAAACCACCTTCCAGGTGTACTTCGGCTTCAACAGTCGGGTTACCACGGGAGTCGATGATTTCACGACCGATGACTTTAACGATTTTGGACATTAGGTTTTCCTCAGTACAAGTTAAACTAAAACTCCAGACAAACAATGCACCCGGATGGGTGCATTGCCGTTCTAACTCTTTTTACTTCGCCTGGCGTTTCTGGTACTCGCTGGCGGCTTTCACAAAGCCGGCAAACAGCGGGTGTCCATCACGCGGCGTCGAAGTAAACTCCGGGTGGAACTGGCAGGCCACAAACCACGGATGGTTCGGCACTTCGATGATCTCGACCAACTGATCATCCCCGGAACGGCCCGCAACGCGCAGACCGGCAGCTTCAATCGGTTTCAACAACATGTTGTTGACTTCGTAGCGGTGACGATGGCGCTCGGTGATGGTCGGCTCGCCGTACAGCTGGCGTACCAGAGAATCATCATCCAGCTGGCACTGCTGCGCGCCCAGGCGCATGGTGCCGCCCAGATCGCTCTTCTCGGAGCGGACTTCGACGTTGCCATCTTCGTCACGCCATTCGGTAATCAGGGCCACAACCGGGTATTTACAGTCTGGCACAAATTCCGTCGAGTTGGCGTTTTCCATACCCGCTACGTTGCGCGCGAACTCAATCAGCGCAACCTGCATACCCAGGCAAATGCCCAGATAAGGAATATTGTTCTCACGCGCATAGCGCGCGGTGGCGATCTTACCTTCCACACCGCGGTAGCCGAAGCCGCCCGGGATAAGGATAGCATCTAAATCCTTGAGGATTTCGACGCCGCGCGTTTCCACATCCTGCGAATCGATCAGCTTGATGTTGACGGTGACGCGGTTTTTCAGACCACCGTGTTTCAGCGCTTCAATCACCGACTTGTAGGCGTCCGGCAGTTCAATGTACTTACCGACCATACCGATGGTGACTTCGCCTGCCGGATTGGCTTCTTCATAGATTACCTGTTCCCATTCGGCCAGGTTTGCTTCCGGACAAGTTAAGCTGAATCGTTTACAAATATAATCGTCCAGCCCCTGAGATTTCAACAGGCCTGGAATTTTATAAATGGAATCGACGTCTTTCAGAGAAATAACAGCCTTTTCCGGAACGTTACAGAACAAAGCAATTTTCGCCCGTTCGTTGGCCGGAACAGCGCGATCGGAGCGGCAGATCAGGATGTCAGGCTGGATACCGATGGAGAGCAGCTCTTTCACGGAGTGCTGAGTCGGTTTGGTTTTGACTTCGCCCGCGGCGGCCATGTACGGCACCAGAGTCAGGTGCATAAACAGGGTATGCTCGCGGCCAATCTCTACCGCCATCTGACGAATGGCTTCGAGGAACGGCAGGGATTCGATATCGCCGACGGTACCGCCGATCTCCACCAGCACCACGTCATGGCCTTCGCCGCCCGCCAGCACACGCTCTTTGATAGCGTTGGTGATGTGCGGAATAACCTGAACGGTCGCGCCCAGGTAGTCGCCACGGCGCTCTTTGCGCAGCACGTCAGAGTAAATACGGCCGGTGGTGAAGTTGTTGCGGCGAGTCATCTTGGTACGGATGAAACGCTCGTAGTGGCCCAGGTCCAGATCGGTTTCTGCGCCGTCTTCAGTAACGAACACTTCCCCATGCTGGATTGGGCTCATGGTGCCCGGATCGACGTTGATATACGGATCCAGTTTCATGATGGTCACGTTGAGACCACGGGCTTCAAGAATGGCTGCCAGGGAGGCTGCGGCAATGCCTTTACCCAGAGAGGATACGACCCCGCCGGTCACAAAAATATAGTTCGTTGTCATGCTGAACCTGAGAAGTTAGGGTAAAACGATGGAATAACCAGGACGGGAAAGTAGTATACCCGAACATGCGTGACGCCACAAACTTTCATTCTTCCCCTCCCCTTCGTTCTTCAAGTTGCACCTGTGTTGCGACCCGAACAACTCGAAGAGGCAGGCTACATGGTGTTTCAACGACATAACGGAAAGAGAAAATAGACGCTTTTGGCGAAATGTTTTTGACGTAAATCAAGCGCTTGTTATTTATAAAATCACACAAATCGCGCTTGATCACGAAAACTCGTTAGAGATCAGTTTCCTGGCGTTTTACCTGTTGCCATACTTCTTCCATGGTATCAAGGTCGACGCCGGTCATTTCCAGGCCGCGGGCAGCGACAATGCGCTCGACTTCGCGGAAGCGGCGCTCGAATTTGAGGTTCGCCTTCTGCAGCGCCACCTCGGCTTTGACCCCTAAATGGCGGGATAAATTCACCGTGGCGAACAGCAGATCGCCCACTTCCTCTTCCAGTTTCGCTTCATCCACCACCGCCTGCTGCGCTTCATGCATCACTTCATCAATTTCTTCATGCACCTTGTCGAGCACCGGGCCCAGCGAGGTCCAGTCAAAACCGACCGCCGAGCAGCGACGCTGGATTTTATGCGCGCGCATCAGCGCCGGCAGGCTATGCGGAATGTCGTCCAGCGCCGAGTGCTGGGCTTTTTCCGCCCGCTCCGCGCTTTTGATCTGCTCCCAGCGGGCCAGGACTTCGCTGCTGTTTCCCGCGGTGGCATCAGCGAAGATATGGGGATGGCGGCGCTCCAGCTTGTCGCTGATGGCGGCGCAGATATCGTCAAAGTTAAAACGTCCCTCTTCCTGCGCCATCTGCGCATAGAACACCACCTGGAACAGCAGATCGCCCAGCTCACCGCGCAGGTCGTCAAAATCCTCTCGCGAAATGGCGTCCAGCACTTCATAGGTTTCTTCGAGGGTATAGGGAGCGATGGAGGCAAAGGTCTGCTCTTTATCCCACGGGCAGCCGTTTTCCGGGTCGCGCAGGCGGCGCATGATGCCGAGCAAGCGGTCGATTTGGGTCATGTGACAATCCTGGAAATGTAAAAAATAGTCGGCCGGATAAGGCGTTTCGACCTTATCCGACGTGGCGAAATTGCCGGATGGCGGCTTCGCCTTATCCGGCCTGGAGACGAATTAACCGCCGTGCAGACGGCGCGCGTCAATGACATCAGGCACCTGGTTCAGTTTACCGAGCACCCGGCCCAGCACCTGCAGGTTGTAAATCTCGATGGTCATATCGATGGTGGCCAGCTGCTGACGGGTATCGCTGCGGCTGGCAACGCCCAGCACGTTTACCTTCTCATTGGCGAGGATGGTGGTGATATCGCGCAGTAACCCGCTGCGATCGTTCGCCTCCACCCTGACCACCAGCGAATATCCGGCCGAGTAGCTTTCGCCCCATACCGCATCGACGATGCGCTCCGGGGCATGCGACTGCAGTTCAGCGAGCTGATCGCAGTCGGCGCGATGCACGGAAATCCCGCGCCCCTGGGTGATAAAGCCGACGATCTCATCGCCCGGGATCGGCTGGCAGCAGCGGGCAATATGGTGCATCAGATTGCCAACCCCTTCCACCACCACCCGGCCATTGTCCTTGGTGCGGTTCTGCGGAGCATAGGTTTTCTGCTGCAACTGCTTCAGCGCTGCCGCATCCTGCTCGGCGGCGCTCGGTTTATTGAACTGCGCCTGCAGGAAGTTGACCATCTGGTTGAGACGGATATCGCCGCCGCCGATGGCCGCCAGCAGTTCATCGAGCTCGTTGAAGTTGTAGCGCGGCAGCAGGTGCTTTTCCGCATCCTTCAGGCTGATGCCCAGATGCTCCAGCTCGTCGTCAAGGATCTGTCGGCCGGCAAGAATGTTCTTGTCGCGGTCCTGCTTACGGAACCAGGCGTGAATTTTGGAGCGTCCGCGGCTGGTGGTGACATAGCCGAGGTTAGGGTTGAGCCAGTCGCGGCTCGGGTTCGGCTGCTTCTGGGTAATGATTTCGATCTGATCGCCCATCTGCAGCTGATAGGTGAACGGCACGATGCGGCCGCCAATTTTGGCGCCGATACAGCGATGACCGACGTCGCTGTGGATATGGTAGGCAAAATCGAGCGGCGTCGACCCCGCCGGCAGGTCCACCACGTCGCCTTTCGGCGTAAAGACATACACCCGGTCGTCAAAGACCTGGCTGCGCACTTCGTCGAGCATTTCGCCGGAGTCGGCCATCTCTTCCTGCCAGGCAATCAGCTTGCGCAGCCAGGCAATACGGTCCTCATAGCCGCGGCCGCCGCTGGTCCCCGCTCCCGCGCCCTCTTTGTACTTCCAGTGCGCGGCTACGCCCAGCTCGGCGTCTTCATGCATCTGCCGGGTGCGGATTTGAATCTCCACGGTCTTGCCGCTCGGCCCCAGCACCACGGTATGGATAGACTGGTAGCCGTTGGGTTTCGGGTTGGCCACATAGTCATCGAACTCATCCGGCAGGTGACGGTAGTGGGTATGAACGATCCCCAGCGCGGCATAACAATCCTGCAACCGCTCGGCCACGATGCGCACCGCGCGTACGTCAAACAGCTCGTCAAAGGCGAGGTGTTTTTTCTGCATTTTGCGCCAGATGCTGTAGATATGCTTCGGCCGACCATAGACCTCGGCCTTGACCCCTTCGGCTTTCATTTCTGCCCGCAGGTGACCGACGAACTCGTCGATATAATGCTCGCGGTCGATACGGCGTTCGTGGAGCAGTTTGGCAATGCGCTTGTACTCTGCCGGGTGCAGGTAGCGGAAGCAGTAATCTTCCAGCTCCCACTTCAGCTGGCCGATACCTAAGCGGTTAGCCAGGGGAGCATAGATATTGGTGCACTCTTTCGCCGCCAGCACCCGCTCATCTTCCGGCGCGTCCTTGACCTCGCGCAGATGCGCGATACGTTCGGCAAGCTTGATAACCACGCAGCGGAAATCGTCAACCATCGCCAGCAGCATGCGGCGAATGTTATCCACCTGCTCGGAAGATACCGAGTCGGTATGAGTGGCTTTCAGCTGACGGATGGCGGCCATGTCCCGTACCCCGTGAATCAGGGTCACGACCGATTTACCCACGCTCTCCTGCATGACCTCTTCGCTGACGACTTCGCCGTCGGCCAGCGGGAACAACAGCGCCGCGCGCAGGGTATCGATATCCATACTCAGGGTGGAGAGGATCTCCACCATTTCGACGCCCCGCCACAGCAGCAGGTCCGCCAGCGGGTGTCCTTGCGTTTTTTCGCGACAATAATCCCAGGTTTCGGCTAAGCGCTCACACGACTGCTGGCTGGAAATCCCCAGACTCGCGATCCATTTCTTCGGGTCAAATTCACCAGCTTTATTAAGATGTGCACTTCTTACCGCAACCATTGTCCTCTCCTTAAGGGACCGGCCTGCCGAAGTCGGCAAGCCTCAACTTTCTACATGTCATCCTGCAGGTCGCGTCAGCATTGATGGCCGGGGCGGCTCTTCTGCGACGTTGTGAATGACCTTATGTAAGCCTGCGCTCAAACAACACCATTGATTCCAGATGACCGGTATGCGGGAACATATCCAGCATCGCCAGGCGTTGAATCTGATATCCAGCCTGCAACAGGGTTTCGCTGTCTCGCGCCAGCGTCGCCGGGTTGCAGGAAACATACACCACCCGCCGCGGCGCCAGTTTTATAATATGCGGCATCACGCCCGGCGCGCCGGCGCGGGCCGGGTCCAGCAGCACTTTATCAAAGCCATGCTTCGCCCAGGCCTGGCGGGTGACATCCTCTTCCAGATTTTCATGGAAGAAGGTGACATTTGATAAACCATTGAGGGCGGCGTTTTCCCGCCCCTTCTCCACCAGCGCCGGCACCCCTTCCACCCCAACCACGTGGGCGGCGCGAGTCGCCAGCGGCAGGGTAAAATTGCCCATCCCGCAGAACAGATCCAGCACCCGGTCCTCCGGCTGCAGATCCAGCCACGCCAGCGCGGTACGCACCATCTGCTGATTCACGCCGTCGTTGACCTGGATAAAATCCCGCGGACTGAACACTAAGCGTAGTCCGTCTGAGGTATACCATGGCGCTTCGCCGTGAATATGTTCCAGTATCTCGCTTTGCGGCGCGAGGTACAGGGAAAGACCGTGAGTTTGCGAAAAACGTTCCAGTTTTTCCCTGTCAGCCGCCGGCAGCGCAGCGGTATGGCGCAGCACCATCAGTGGGCCGTTGTCCGCCAGCACCAGCTCGACGTGGCCAAGATGGCGTAATGCGCTCAGCGCGCTTAAGCACTCGCGCACGGCGGGCAGCAGCGCCTCAAGTTGGGGCACCAAAACAGGGCACTGCACCACATCGACGATCGCTTTATCGCTGGCCTGACGAAAACCCATCTGCAATTGTTGGGTCTTTGGCTGATAATTCAAGCTTAAGCGCGCGCGCCGGCGATAGCCCCACGGCTCGCCGGCGATGATCTCATCCACCTCGCGCTTCATCAGGCGCGCCAGCGCGGCGCGTTTACTTTGCTGCTGAAGCGTGATGCTGGCATGCTGCTGTTGGCAGCCGCCGCAAACGCCAAAATGGGGGCAGCGCGGCGCCTGGCGCTGCGGGCTGTCGGTCAGACGGCGTTTCACCTGGGCGCGGGCGTACTGCTTTTTGTCTTCCACCAGCACCACCTCAGCCTGCTCCTGCGGCAGCACGCCGCCGATGAATAGCGCTTTCCCCTGGTGGCGGGCCACGCCCTGGCCAAAGGGATCGAGGTCGTTGACTGTAACGGTTATGATCTGGCGCGTCGTCACACGCCGTTTTGCAGAGTAGAATTGCGCCATCGTAGAGAGTTGTCTCAATCAAATAAAACGAGCTCGTTCAGAGCGGCAGCGCCGCGAGGCGCACCGACGCACACCGAACGATGATGTCTATATTCTCCCATAATGGAACCGCATGACCAACTACAGCCTGCGTGCTCGCATGATGATTCTGATTCTGGCGCCAACCGTCCTGATAGGGCTGTTGCTCAGTGTTTTCTTTGTCGCTCACCGTTATAACGACCTGCAACGTCAGTTGGAGGACGCCGGCACCAGCATTATTGAGCCGCTGGCGGTCTCCAGCGAATATGGCATGAATCTGCAAAACCGCGAATCTATCGGCCAGTTGATCAGCGTTCTGCATCGTCGCCACTCGGAGATCGTGCGGGCCATCTCGGTGTACGATTCGCATAACCGCTTGTTTGTCACCTCCAATTACCAGCTCAACCCCAGCGACCTGCAGATCCCGAAAGGCGAAGCGTTTCCCCGTCGTCTGAGCGTCATCCGCGACGGCGACATGATGATCCTGCGCACGCCGATCGTCTCGGAAAGTTATTCCCCGGATGAATCCCCCGAATCCGATGCCAAAATGCCGGGCAATATGCTGGGCTACGTCGCGCTGGAGCTGGATCTGAAATCGGTGCGCCTCCAGCAGTACAAAGAGATTTTCATCTCCAGCGTGATGATGCTGTTCTGCATCGGTATCGCGCTGATCTTCGGCTGGCGCCTGATGCGCGACGTCACCGGCCCTATCCGCAATATGGTCAACACCGTCGACCGCATCCGCCGCGGACAGCTGGACAGCCGCGTCGAGGGCTTTATGCTCGGCGAACTGGATATGCTGAAAAACGGCATTAACTCGATGGCCATGTCGCTGGCGGCGTACCATGAGGAGATGCAGCACAACGTCGACCAGGCGACCTCCGATCTGCGGGAAACCCTTGAGCAGATGGAGATTCAGAACGTCGAACTGGACCTGGCGAAAAAGCGCGCCCAGGAGGCGGCGCGCATTAAGTCTGAATTCCTGGCCAATATGTCCCACGAACTGCGCACCCCGCTCAATGGGGTGATCGGCTTTACTCGTCTGACGTTGAAAACCGATCTCAACGCCACGCAGCGCGACCACCTGACCACCATCGAACGCTCGGCCAATAATCTGTTGGCGATCATCAACGACGTGCTCGACTTTTCCAAGCTGGAAGCCGGGAAGCTGATCCTGGAGAGCATTCCGTTCCTGCTGCGCACCTCGCTTGATGAGGTGGTCACCCTGCTGGCGCATTCCGCGCACGATAAAGGGCTGGAGCTGACGCTGAACATTAAGAACAACGTGCCGGATAACGTCATCGGCGACCCGCTGCGTCTGCAGCAGATTGTGACCAACCTCGTAGGCAACGCCATCAAATTTACCGAGCACGGTAATATCGATGTGCTGGTGGAGCAGCGGGCCATCAGTAATTCGCGGGTGCAGATCGAAATTCAGATCCACGATACCGGCATCGGCATCCCCGAGCGCGACCAGTCCCGGCTGTTCCAGGCCTTCCGTCAGGCCGATGCCAGTATTTCACGCCGCCACGGCGGCACCGGGCTCGGGCTGGTGATCACCCAGCGTCTGGTTAAGGAGATGGGCGGCGATATCTCGTTCCACAGTCAGCCAAACCGCGGCTCTACCTTCTGGTTCCATATCAGCCTCGATCTCAACCCGAACGCCATTCCGGATACGCTGAATACCGACGGGCTGGCGGGCAAGCGTCTGGCCTATGTGGAAGCCAACGCGACGGCGGCGCAGTGCACGCTGGAGATGCTGGCCGCCACGCCGCTGGAGGTGATTTACAGCCCCACCTTCTCTGCGCTGGCGGAAGCCCAGTACGACATTCTGCTGGTCGGTATTCCGGTCTCAATGCGCGATTTGTCGCCGCATCGGGAAAAATTAGCCAAAGCCTGCGCGATGTCAGACAACGTACTGCTGGCTCTGCCATGTCATGCCCAGGTCAGCGCCGAAGCCCTGAAGCGCGATGGCATCGCCGCCTGCCTGTTGAAACCGCTCACCACCACCCGTCTGCTGCCGGCGCTGGTGGCCACCCATCATGCGACGGCCTCCGCGCCGTTGACCCAGGCCGACAGCCATAAGCAGCCGATGACCGTGATGGCCGTCGACGACAACCCGGCAAACCTGAAGCTCATTGGCGCCCTGCTGGATGACCTTGTGCAGCAGGTGATCCTCTGCGACAGCGGGCAGCAGGCGGTGGACAAGGCCAAGCAACTGCAGATGGATCTGATCCTGATGGATATTCAGATGCCGGATATGGACGGCATCCGCGCCTGTGAGCTTATCCATCATTTGCCGCATCACCAGCAAACGCCGGTTATCGCCGTCACCGCGCACGCCCTGGAGGGCCAGCGCGAGAAGCTACTGAGCGCCGGCATGAACGACTATCTGGCGAAGCCGATCGAAGAAGAGAAACTGCACGCCCTGCTGCTGCGCTATCAGCCTGGAGTACACAGCATCGCCCCGGCGGCGACACCGCCCGCAGAACCGGTCATCGACCATAATCAGACGCTCGACTGGCAGCTGGCGCTGCGTCAGGCGGCGATGAAGCCGGATCTGGCGAGGGAGATGCTGCAGATGCTGATCGCTTTTATGCCGGAGGTGCGTAACAAAGTGGAAGAGCAACTGGTCGGCGAGCAGCCGGAAGGGCTGGTGGATCTGATCCACAAACTGCACGGCAGCTGCAGCTACAGCGGCGTGCCGCGGCTGAAAAAGCTCTGCCACACTCTGGAGAGCCAGCTGCGCGCAGGCACCGCCGCCGAGGATCTGGAGCCGGAGCTGCTTGAGCTGTTGGATGAGATGGATAACGTGGCGCGCGAAGCCTGCCGGATGGGGGGCTAAAACCACAGGGCTTCCCGGCCTGCACCCGGCTCGCCAGGCATCGCGCCGCCGGGCAAGAAGAGCGGACACGGAGCCGCTTTTATGCCGGGCGGCGGCGACGCCTTGCCCGGCCTACGGTTCCTGCACCCGGCTCGCCAGGCATCGCGCCGCCGGGCAAGGAGAGCGGACACGGAGCCGCTTTTATGCCGGGCGGCGACGACGCCTTGCCCGGCCTACGGTCCGTGCAGCCTGCCGTTAATTTACCCGCTTGCGCTGCGAAAACTGCCGGTGCTGGCGGCCTCAACATCGCTTAGACATTCCCGGGTGGCCGCGCCAGCCGGGATACCTCGATTACAGCTTACCGCCCATCTCCAAAACCGCGGCGACGTTTCGCGCCGTCATCCGCAGGTTGGCGGCGGCATTGGCCAGCGCTTCATCCAGCGTGCAGATGGTGTACAACACGCTGAATACCGCATCCAGCCCGTGCTGATGCACGACGCCGACATCGGCGGTAAGGCTGCCGGCAATCCCGATCACCGGTACGTTAAATCGCTTCGCCACCCGGGCCACTCCCACCGGCACCTTGCCGTGGATAGTCTGACTGTCGATACGTCCTTCGCCGGTGATCACTAAATCAGCATCCGCCACCCGCTCCGCCAGCTGCAGCGCATCGGTGACAATCTCAATGCCCGGGCGCAGTTGAGCGCCACAAAACGCATACAGCGCCGCGCCCATCCCGCCCGCCGCGCCGCCGCCTTCCAGGTTCAGCACGTCGCAATCTAAATCACGGGCGATGATCCGGGCATAGTGCCGCAGGCCGCTGTCAAGCCGGTCGATCATCTGCGCCGTCGCCCCTTTTTGCGGGCCGAATACCGCGCTGGCGCCCTGCGGGCCGGTCAACGGGTTGGTGACATCGCAGGCCACGTCAATCCGACAATCTGCCAGCCGTGGATCAAGCTCGCCAAGATCGATGCGCGCCAGCGTTTCCAGCGCACCGCCCCCTGGCGCGATTTGCTGACCGTCGGCGGTCAGCAATTTCGCTCCCAGCGCCTGCGCCATGCCGGCGCCGCCGTCATTGGTCGCGCTGCCGCCAATGCCAATAATGATCTGCCGCACGCCAGCGTCCAGCGCATGGCGAATCAGCTCCCCGGTGCCCCAGGAGGTGGTCAGCAGCGGGTTACGCTGCGCCGGGGGAACGCTTTCCAGCCCGCTGGCCGCCGCCATTTCGATAAAGGCGCACTGGCGATCGCCGGACAGCCCATAAAATGCCTCTACCGGCTCCCCCAGCGGCCCGGTCACCGTCAGCGGCACCTGATGCCCGCCGGTCGCCGCCACCATGGCTTCCACCGTCCCTTCCCCACCGTCGGCAACCGGCAGCCTGACATATTCCGCGTCAGGATAAATCTCGCGAAAGCCTTGCTCTATCGCACTGGCTACTTCCAGCGCGGTCAGGCTCTCCTTCCAGGAATCCGGTGCGATCACTATTTTCATCTGCAGTCCTTACTTTGAGCTAACCCCTGTCGCTATCGCGCAATGCCGGCCCCCGCAGAGGCCAGCGGCCTTTTAGCGCACCATGCATGGACGCTTGTTGTCAAAGGTCCAGCCCGGGATCAGGTACTGCATCGCCATCGCATCGTCGCGGGCGCCAAGGCCATGTTTCTTATATAGCTCATTTGCCTGCATGACGCGGTCCATATCCAGCTCAACCCCCAGACCCGGCGTGCTCGGCACCTGCACCATTCCGCCTTTAATTTCAAACGGTTGTTTGGTCAGACGCTGGTTGCCCTCCTGCCAGATCCAGTGGGTATCGATAGCGGTGATCTTGCCCGGCGCCGCAGCCGCGACGTGGGTGAACATCGCCAGCGACACGTCGAAGTGGTTATTGGAGTGCGAACCCCAGGTCAGGCCGAACTCATGACACATCTGCGCCACGCGAACCGACCCCTGCATGGTCCAGAAGTGCGGGTCCGCCAGCGGGATATCCACCGACTGCAGGGAGAGCGTATGGCCCATCTGCCGCCAGTCGGTGGCGATCATATTGGTGGCGGTCGGCAGGCCCGTCGCGCGACGGAACTCCGCCATCACTTCGCGGCCGGAGAAGCCCTGCTCAGCGCCGCACGGATCCTCAGCATAGGCCAGCACGCCCTTCAGCTGCTTGCCAATCTGAATGGCTTCTTCAAGCAGCCAGGCGCCGTTCGGATCGAGGGTCACGCGGGCATCCGGGAAGCGCTTCGCCAGGGCGCTGATCGCTTCGGCTTCTTCAAAACCGGCCAGTACGCCGCCCTTCAGCTTAAAGTCGTTGAAACCATATTTTTCATAGGCCGCTTCCGCGAGGCGGACCACCGCATCCGGCGTCATTGCCTCTTCATGGCGCAGGCGATACCACTCGCACTGTTCATCCGGCTGGCTCTGATAGGCCAGCGGCGTGGCGTGGCGGTTACCGATAAAGAACAGGTAGCCCAGCATTTCAACTTCACTGCGCTGTTGCCCATCGCCGAGCAGCGAGGCGACGTTGACCCCAAGGTGCTGGCCCAGCAGGTCCAGCAGCGCCGCTTCGATCCCGGTCACCACGTGGATGGTGGTTCGCAGGTCAAAGGTCTGCAGGCCGCGGCCGCCGGCGTCACGGTCGGCGAACTGATTGCGCACCGCGCCGAGCACGTTTTTATACTCGCCCAGCGTTTTGCCCACCACCAGCGGAATGGCATCCTCCAGAGTCTGGCGAATTTTTTCGCCCCCCGGAATTTCACCGACGCCTGTATGGCCGGCGTTATCTTTGATAATCACGATATTGCGGGTGAAGTACGGAGCGTGGGCCCCGCTCAGATTCATCAGCATACTGTCATGGCCGGCAACCGGGATCACCTGCATGGTGGTGACAACGGGCGTGGAAGAGAAAGTCGTCATAGCATCATCCTTTTGTAATTAGTGGCGGCCGAAAACAGGACGTTTGCGGTCGAATGTCCAGCCGGGGATCAGGTACTGCATCGGGCCCGCGTCGTTGCGCGCGCCGCCCGGCAGCGCTTTATAGGCCTCATGGGCTCTGCGCACCTGCTCCCAGTCAAGTTCCACGCCGAGTCCCGGCGCGTCTGGCACGGCAATCTTGC
This sequence comes from Klebsiella sp. TF21-TM, assembly GCF_019753495.1. Taxonomy (NCBI): domain Bacteria; kingdom Pseudomonadati; phylum Pseudomonadota; class Gammaproteobacteria; order Enterobacterales; family Enterobacteriaceae; genus Klebsiella; species Klebsiella sp. TF21-TM. Next base: position 84,059 of record NZ_JAIJYL010000009.1, read on the forward strand.
CGTTAATAATCTGCAGCGGATTTTTGGTCAGGCGCGCGTCGCCTTCCTGCCAGATCCAGTGGGTGTCGATGGCGGTGGGATGGCCCGGCGCGGCGGCGCCGACGTGGGTAAACATCGCCAGGGAAATATCAAAATGGTTGTTGGAATGGCAGCCCCAGGTAAGCCCCCAGTCGTCGCACAGCTGCGCCACTCGTACCGCGCCGGAGAGCGTCCAGAAGTGCGGGTCCGCCAGCGGAATATCGACGGCGTTGAGCATCACCGCATGACCCATCTCGCGCCAGTTGGTGGCGATCATATTGGTGGCGACCGGCAGCCCGGTGGCGCGGCGGAACTCGGCCATCACCTCCCGGCCGGAGAAGCCCTGCTCGGCGCCGCACGGATCTTCGGCGTAGGTCAGAACATCCTGCAGCCCTTTGCACAGGGCGATCGCCTCATCCAGCAGCCAGGCGCCGTTAGGATCGACGGTGATGCGCGCGTCCGGAAAGCGCTTTTTCAGCGCCCGGGCGGTGTCAATTTCCTGCTCGCCGGGCAGCACGCCGCCCTTCAGCTTAAAGTCTTTGAAACCGTAGCGATCCTGAGCGGCTTCCGCGAGGCGCACCACCGCTTCGCTGCTCAGCGCCTGCTGGTGGCGCAGGCGATACCATTCGTGATCGCCCGGCGTATGGTCCAGATAACCCAGGTCGGTTTTCTGCCGATCGCCGATATAGAACAGGTAGCCCAGCACGGTGACGGCATCACGCTGCTTACCCGGGCCCAGCAGCTCGCAGACCGGCACATTGAGCACCTTGCCGAGCAGGTCGAGCAGCGCGGCCTCCAGCGCCGCTACCGCGTTGACTTTCAGTTCGAAGGTCCATGCCCCTTTGCCAAAGGTGTCGAAATCCGCCGCCTGATTGCCTTTGTGCACCTGCTGCACCACGCGATTGAGACGGGCGACCTCCTGACCTACCACCTGCGGGATCGCCGCCAGCAGCGTCTGGTAGATGACCTCTCCGCCAGGGGCTTCTCCCACGCCGGTGTTGCCGGCGTTATCGGTCAATACCACGATATTGCGGGTAAACCAGGCGTTATGCGCCCCGCCGATGTTCAGCAGCATGCTGTCGTGTCCGGCCACCGGAATGACCTTCATCTCTGTAATAATCGGGCTGGATTGAGTAGTCATGATTAACGCCCCACCACAGGTTTCAGTTCGATGCGTTTGATGTCGCCCACCAGCACCAGATAGCTCAGCACCGCCACCAGGGCATGGATACCTACGTAAACCAGCGCCCCGTTGAACGAGCCGGTGGTGCCGACGATATAGCCGATAGCGATCGGGGTGACGATACCGGAGATATTGCCAAACATGTTGAACAGACCGCCGGAAAGACCGCTAATCTCTTTCGGCGCGGTATCCGCCATCACCGCCCAGCCAAGCGCGCCGATCCCTTTGCCGAAGAAGGCCATCGCCATAAAGCCAATCACCATCCACTCCACGTTGACATAGTTACACATCAGCATGGTCATGGAGAGCAGCATCCCCAGCACAATCGGCGTTTTGCGGGCAATGTTCAGCGAGCCGGTGCGGCGCATTAACCAGTCAGAGATCACCCCGCCCAGCACCCCGCCGACGAAGCCGCACACCGCCGGAATGGAGGCGACAAACCCCGCTTTAAGGATCGACATGCCGCGCGCCTGCACCAGGTAAACCGGGAACCAGGTGATAAAGAAGTAGGTCAGGGCGTTAATGCAGTACTGACCGATATAGATGCCGATCATCATCCGCGATCCGATCAGCTGCTTGATCTGCCCCATTTTGACGCTGAACGGCACCTTCTGCGCGCTGCTCTTTTGATCCATGTTGATCAGGGCGCCGCCTTCGGCGATATATTCCAGTTCCTTCTTGTTTACCCCCGGATGGTTGTTCGGATCGTGGATCACTTTCAGCCAGACAAAGCTAATCACAATCCCCAGGCCGCCCATAAAGAAGAAGACGTGCGACCAGCCCACCTCATGCGTCAGCCAGCCCATGATCGGCGCGAAGATAACGGTGGCAAAGTACTGGGCGGAGTTAAAGATCGCCACCGCCGTGCCGCGCTCCTGCGCCGGGAACCAGGCGGCCACGATACGGCTGTTACCCGGGAATGACGGCGATTCGGCCAGGCCAACGAGGAAGCGCAGGGTAAACAGCGCGACGATAATGCCAAAGCCGCTGAAGATGTCGACGAAGCCCTGCAGCAGGGTAAACATCGACCAGATGAAGATCGACCAGAAATAGACGCGCTTCGAACCGAAGCGGTCGAGCAGCCAGCCGCCCGGGATCTGGCCGATGACATAAGCCCATGAGAACGCAGAGAAGACATACCCCATTCCCACCGGATCCAGGCCGATATCTTTGGCCATTTCCGAACCGGCGATCGACAGCGTCGCCCGGTCGCCATAGTTAAAAGAGGTGACGATAAACAGCATCACCACTATCCAGTAGCGGGCGTTGGTGCGCTTTTCAGCCGCCGTCGCCGCCTGACTTAATGAACTCATTGTTGTACTCCTGAATCATAGCGTTTAGCTACGTTCATTCTGAACAGCACAACCTGTAGGGTAATCAGAATGACGTGGTCGTGTTTTGATAGTTGTCGTTATATCTGGCACTGCATTTATCACTGGCTGGAGCAGTATATGAAGAGGCACACCGCGGCTCACCGTGCATCTACACAGCTTTTACGCCGCTATTGCAGGTGGTTTATGGCATATGCCTGAAAGAGTGGGGGGAAGTTCACGGAAATGAAAAACCAGCGCCGCGGGTGGTCAAAAGCGCAGCAATAAGAGCCGGAGTGTGAAATACCTCTCTTGACCCGGTGAAACCGGCTGGCTTAACCCATGATATTGCTAAGGATATTGTGCATTTGCCTGAAGGCGTGCCGCCCGGAAAGGGATACACTTTTGCTGTCCGCGTATCTGGCCGCGACATCTTGAAAGGGCGCCCTCTGCGTAGGGAGAGGGCAGCGCTTTTATTCCAGCAGGGTAGCCCACTGCTCAACCCATGGATTAGAGACGCTCTCCGGCTCCGGATCTTCGCTGGCGTCAATCTTCAGCATCTCGCCGATGCGCTTCGCGCCCTGCTCCTGCAGCAGTTGATCGAACTTCAGGCCTCCGCCGCAAAAGTTGGCGTAGGTGCTGTCGCCCAGCGCGATAATGCCGTAGCGCAGGTGAGGCTGATACATATCTTTAATGCCCTCATACAGCGGGACGATGCTGTCCGGCAGATCGCCCTGCCCGGTGGTGGAGGTGACCACCAGCACATACTTACCCGTGTAGGACTCCCAGTCGTTGACCTGCGGATCCTCATACACGGTAGCCTTGTGTCCCAGTCCGCTGAGGATCGCTTCCGCTTCTTCCGCGACCAGCAGCGAGTTGCCGTACATGGTGCCGACAAAAATTCCGACTTCCGCCATGCTATTATCTCCCTGGATTGACCTTATTCTCTTCATCCTGACCGCAGTCGTCGGCAAACTCAACCCTTTCATTTAGCGGGAGAAGCCCGCGCCAGCCAAACTGCGACAGCGCACGCATCCAGACGTCGTCAAAACCGGCGCGCAGGGTCAGCGGCTCACCGGTAAAGGGATGGATTAAAGACAGTTCGCTGGCGTGCAGCATCAGGCGGTGACAGCCGAAATGCTCCGCGGCGCTGCGGTTTTGCCGCAGATCGCCGTGCTTGCTGTCGCCGAGGATCGGATGACGCAGGTGGGCCAGATGGCGGCGCAGCTGGTGCTTGCGGCCGGTTTTCGGCTCCAGTTCCACCAGCCCGTAGCGGGTGGTGGGATAACGCCCGGTCGCCACCGGCATCTCCACCGTCGCCAGACCACGGTAATGGGTCACCGCCGGCTGCGGCCCTTTGTCTTCGCGGGCGAACTTATCGGCGATTTTATCCAGCTCTTCCACCAGAGGATAATCGAGCAGCGCCTCTTCCATCAGCCAGCCGCGGACGATCGCATGGTAGCGCTTCTGGATCTGATGCTGCTCGAACTGCTGCGCCAGCAGGCGCCCCGCCTCGCTTGACAGCCCCATGAGCAGGACGCCGGAGGTGGGCCGATCAAGGCGATGGGCGGTAAAAACGTGCTGGCCGATCTGGTCGCGCACGGTCTGCATCACCACCACTTTCTCATCGCGATCGAGCCAGCTGCGATGCACCAGCCAGCCCGACGGTTTGTTGACCGCCACCAGCCAGTCGTCCTGGTAGATTATCTCCAGCATCAGGCCTGCTCACCGGCAAACAGCGCGTCCAGCAGCAGCAGCTCCGCCAGCATGGATTCGCGAACCGGGTGGGCTTGATCCAGCGCCATTTCGTAATACGGCGTAACGGCGAAATTTTGCGGCAGCGGCTGGCCGCTCTCCAGCAGCTGATGCATACGCGGGATCAGGACCCACTGCAGCCACTCCAGCGGCTCCAGGGTATCCAGGCAAAACGGCTTATCGCTGGCGAAGGCGCTGCTGTCCGGCGCCGTCTCCTGCCAGTGCTCTGTTTCGCGCAGCAGGGCTTCAATGGCGCGCAGGCGATCGCGCACGCTATCGTCAAGAGTCATGGGGGAAACCTCGATGAGTTAAAAACCGGGCGCAGGATAGCAAATCCGCAGGAGAAATAAAAAAAGGGAGCACTGTATATACAGTGCTCCCGGTTCGTTTTGCAGCATTCCCGCTACATTGGTGCTCCCTGCTCGTCCTTGAAAACTTTTCCTGAGGTCTCCTGACCATGTTCATCCATAAACTCGTGCATCCTGCTTTCACACCACCCCGATGCGAAATGACTTATCCTTAAGTTTGTCCCGATCTTCCAGATCCACCGTTCATCCTGAGCGGCTCTCATTCTCCATCCTGGAGGTGTCCATTACGCGATCCTGCGTTATCCTTGCTTCATCCTGAAGCCTGTCCTTGCAACGCCATCCTGGCGGGTCCTGCAGAAGCGCCATCATCCTGATGTTCGCTTCATTTCGCGACTTCCTGTCGACAGACATAGGATCACTGATTCTGCCTCTTCTTACAACCCTTCTTGAGACAATCTCTTAAGATTAGTCCCCACTCAAAAGGACGAAAAAATAAAAATCCAATTTAATACCAATAAGTTAACAAAAAAAGATTGGATTAAATTTGCCTTAAATGATGATGATCTCTTACAGGTTTTGTAAGAGATCTCTCACAAATGACCAGGCAGACTGGATTACAGAACCGGCTCAAGCTGGTTGAGGAAACCCGCAAGCGAGGGGGAAAGGGCGATGCGTTTGGCGGTGCCGAGGGTCTCTTTGACGACTTCACCGCTGAGATTACAGACGGAAATGACATCCAGTTCACTCTCGAGGGTGGCGATAAACAGCGTCGGCGCCAGCTTCAGCCGCTTCTGCACCACCAGATGCCCGATGAGGTTTTCCTGCACCCGCTGGAAATCCTCTTCACTCCAGGTCTGCAGCAGCGTTAGCGTTTCGCCGGCAAACCGGCCGGTCATATCGCCGGCAAACTGAGTGGTATAATAAGAATGAAGCGGCTGTTGTACCACAATATCCAGGGCGCGTTCAACCGCGCTGATATTTTGCGCCAGCGAAAACGGCTGCGGCTGCCAGAACACGGCCTCGCCCTGGGTGTCGACGACGCAAGGCGACGGGACGCCATAAAGCTCTTCACTGCGCGGCAGGCTGTGGCGCTGCTGCTGCCAGGCGGCGCAATAACGTTGGGTAAAAGCATGCAGCGCTTCTGCGGTCTGATGGTCCACCGGTTTCTCTCTTCACGTTAGACAGGATACACTGGGGTCATAGTGTACCCGCTTTACTATGGTGAAACATGTCTTCTTACGATAATCATCAGGCGCTGGCCGGCCTGACGCTCGGTAAATCAACCGATTACCGCGATACCTATGACGCCTCGCTGCTGCAGGGCGTTCCGCGCAGCCTTAACCGCGACCCGCTTGGCCTGCATGCCGACAACCTGCCGTTTCACGGCGCCGATATCTGGACGCTGTACGAACTCTCCTGGCTGAACGGCAAAGGCCTGCCGCAGGTGGCCGTCGGCCACGTCGAACTGCCCGACACCAGCGTCAATCTGGTGGAGTCAAAAAGCTTTAAGCTTTATCTCAACAGCTTTAACCAGACGCGTTTCGCCAGCTGGCAGGAGGTTGAAGAGACGCTAACCCGCGATCTGAGCGCCTGCGCCCAGGGCGAGGTCAAGGTGTCGCTGTACCGTCTGGATGAACTGGAAGGCCAGCCGATTGCCCACCTGCACGGCGCCTGCATCGACGATCAGGATATCGAGATCGATAACTATCAGTTCAGCGCCGACTACCTGCAGGGCGCCGCCAGCGGCAAAATCGTGGAAGAAACGCTGGTCAGCCATCTGCTGAAGTCCAACTGCCTGATCACCCACCAGCCGGACTGGGGCTCGGTGCAGATCCAGTATCGTGGGGCGAAAATCGACCGCGAGCAGCTCCTGCGCTATCTGGTTTCGTTCCGACACCATAACGAATTCCATGAGCAATGCGTCGAGCGCATCTTTAACGATATTCTCCGTTTCTGCCAGCCGGAATCGCTTTCCGTTTACGCCCGCTATACGCGACGCGGTGGTCTGGATATCAACCCCTGGCGCAGCAACGGCGACTTTTCCCCTGCCACCGGCCGCCTCGCCCGACAATAATAAACATTTTCACAATTTGCGTGCGTTTAGACGCGCGCAAGGTTGTGGAAACGCCGCTCGCAGGGCTATTGTAATCACAGGAAGACCATAAGCGTCCTGTAAGGAGTTCACTTGATTACACATGTTAGCCCGCTTGGTTCAATGGATATGCTGTCGCAGCTGGAAGTGGATATGCTTAAGCGCACCGCCAGCAGCGATCTGTATCAACTCTTTCGCAACTGCTCGCTTGCTGTGCTCAACTCGGGGAGCCTGACCGATAACAGCAAGGAGCTTCTGTCCCGTTTTGAAAATTTCGATATTAACGTGCTGCGTCGCGAACGCGGCGTGAAGCTGGAACTGATCAACCCGCCGGAAGAGGCCTTCGTTGACGGGCGCATTATTCGTTCCCTGCAGGCCAACCTGTTTGCCGTGCTGCGCGATATCCTGTTCGTGTACGGCCAGATCCACAATACCGTTCGCTTCCCGAACCTCGATCTCGAAAGTTCGGTCCATATCACCAACCTGGTGTTCTCGATCCTGCGCAACGCCCGCGCGCTGCACGTCGGCGAAGCGCCGAACATGATCGTCTGTTGGGGCGGCCACTCGATCAACGAAAACGAATACCTCTACGCCCGCCGCGTCGGTACGCAGCTGGGACTGCGGGAACTCAACATCTGCACCGGCTGCGGGCCTGGCGCGATGGAAGCGCCGATGAAAGGCGCCGCCGTCGGCCACGCGCAGCAGCGCTACAAAGACAGCCGCTTTATCGGCATGACCGAACCGTCCATTATCGCTGCGGAACCGCCAAACCCGCTGGTCAATGAACTGATCATCATGCCGGACATCGAAAAGCGTCTGGAGGCCTTCGTGCGCATCGCCCACGGGATCATCATCTTCCCGGGCGGCGTCGGCACCGCCGAAGAGCTGCTTTACCTGCTGGGTATTCTGATGCATCCGGATAACAAAGCGCAGGTGCTGCCGCTGATCCTCACCGGACCGAAAGAGAGCGCTGACTACTTCCGCGTGCTGGACGAATTTATCACCCATACTCTGGGCGAATCCGCCCGTCGCCACTACCGGATCATCATCGACGACCCGGCGGAAGTGGCGCGGCAGATGAAAAAAGCGATGCCGCTGGTGAAAGAGAGCCGTCGCGAGACCGACGACGCCTACAGCTTCAACTGGTCGATTCGTATCTCGCCGGACCTGCAGATGCCGTTTGATCCGACCCATGAAAACATGGCCAACCTCAAACTCTCCCCGGACCAGCCGGTGGAAGTGCTGGCCGCCGACCTGCGCCGCGCCTTCTCCGGCATTGTCGCGGGTAACGTCAAAGAGGTGGGCATCCAGGCCATCGAGCAGTACGGTCCTTATAAGCTGCACGGCGACCCGGAGATGATGCGCCGCATGGACGATCTGCTGCAGGGCTTCGTCGCCCAGCACCGCATGAAGCTCCCGGGCGGCACCGCCTATATTCCCTGCTACGAAATCATCGCCTGATTTCCGTCCCGCCGGGGCAGCGCCTGTTGCCCCGGCGGGCACGCTTTCTCTGACTTCCAAAACGCGCTAAAAAACTTTCTGTTACTCATCAAACAGCTAAATTATTTTTACATAGCCAATCGTTTGCGTTGGTAAAAACTGCGACAATTATCACTGCAAAAAATGGTTTTAAGCGCAAAAACGTCGACCACTTCTCTTTTTTACAGTAAATCCCTCGTTATTACGCCACCCAGCTTTTATCTCATATGCTGCAAATGGTAGCCTGCGCGCCACAAATCGCTGGCTGATCACCAGAAACAGGCTGTTGGACTAAAAATACGCACATTGAAAGTGGATTATTGCATTTGAGATCGCGATCACTGATGCATAAACCATATAAATGTATCTTTCCGGCCCAATTATTACGGAGAAAATTTCTAAAAAAACCGTAATTAAACGAATTTCGTGTTACGCAATTGTATTTGTTCATTAGATTTTGTTGATTCCTCCAGGAGATACAGATGGAAACCACTCAAACCAGCACCATCGTTTCGGGCGAAACCCGCAGCGGATGGCGTAAAACCGACACCATGTGGATGCTGGGCCTGTACGGTACAGCGATCGGCGCGGGCGTCTTGTTCCTGCCGATCAACGCCGGCGTCGGCGGCATGATCCCCCTGATTATCATGGCGATTCTGGCCTTCCCGATGACCTTCTTCGCCCACCGCGGTATGACGCGCTTCGTGCTCTCCGGCAAAAACCCGGGCGAAGACATCACTGAAGTGGTTGAAGAACACTTCGGCGTAGGCGCAGGGAAGCTGATTACCCTGCTCTACTTCTTCGCTATCTACCCAATCCTGTTGGTCTACAGCGTGGCGATCACCAATACCGTCGAAAGCTTCATGGCGCACCAGCTGCACATGACGCCGCCGCCGCGCGCGATTCTGTCGCTGATCCTGATCGTCGGCATGATGACCATCGTGCGTTTCGGCGAGCAGATGATCGTGAAAGCGATGAGCATTCTGGTGTTTCCGTTCGTAATCGCCCTGATGATTCTGGCGCTGTACCTGATCCCGCAGTGGAACGGCGCGGCGCTGGAGACCCTCTCCCTGAGCGGCGCCTCCGTCACCGGCAACGGCCTGCTGATGACCCTGTGGCTGGCGATCCCGGTCATGGTCTTCTCTTTCAACCACTCGCCGATCATCTCCTCCTTCGCGGTTGCCAAGCGTGAAGAGTACGGCGAAGGCGCCGAGAAAAAATGCTCCAGCATCCTGGCTCGCGCTCATATCATGATGGTGCTGACCGTGATGTTCTTCGTCTTCAGCTGCGTCCTGAGCCTCTCTCCGGCAGACCTGGCGGCGGCGAAAGAGCAGAACATCTCGATTCTGTCTTACCTGGCGAACCACTTTAACGCGCCAATCATTGCCTGGATGGCGCCGATCATCGCGATGATCGCCATCACCAAATCCTTCCTCGGCCACTACCTGGGCGCCCGCGAAGGCTTTAACGGCATGGTGATTAAGTCCCTGCGCGGTAAAGGAAAATCTATCGAAATCAACAAACTGAACAAGCTGACCGCGCTGTTCATGCTGGTGACCACCTGGATTGTCGCGACGCTGAACCCGAGCATCCTCGGCATGATCGAGACCCTTGGCGGCCCGATTATCGCGATGATCCTGTTCCTGATGCCGATGTACGCGATTCAGAAAGTGCCGGCGATGCGTAAATACAGCGGCCACGTCAGCAACGTCTTCGTGGTGATTATGGGTCTGATTGCCATCTCCGCGATCTTCTACTCGCTGTTCAGCTAATTCAGTCAACACCTCCCCCCGCGCCGCTGAACGGCGGCGCGCTTTCCGACAGCACGGGAATACATATGATCAGCGTATTCGATATCTTTAAAATCGGCATTGGCCCTTCCAGCTCCCATACCGTTGGACCGATGAAAGCGGGCAAACAATTCACTGACGACCTGATCGCGCGCGGCCTGCTGGCCGAGGTGACCAAAGTGGTCGTCGACGTCTACGGCTCCCTCTCCCTGACCGGTAAAGGCCACCATACCGATATCGCGATTATCATGGGGCTCGCCGGCAACCTGCCGGACACCGTCGACATCGACGCTATCCCTGGCTTTATTCAGGACGTTAACACCCATGGTCGCCTGATGCTGGCCAACGGCCAGCACGAAGTGGACTTCCCGGTCGATCAGTGCATGAATTTCCATGCCGACAACCTGTCGCTGCATGAGAACGGCATGCGCATCACCGCCCTGGCCGGCGACCAGGCGCTCTACAGCCAGACGTACTACTCCATCGGCGGCGGCTTTATCGTCGATGAAGCGCACTTCGGCCAGACCACCGACGCGCCGGTGGCCGTCCCTTATCCTTATAAAAACGCCGCCGACCTGCAGCGTCACTGCCGCGAAACCGGGCTGTCGCTCTCCGGCCTGATGATGCAGAACGAACTGGCGCTGCACAGTAAAGAGGCGCTGGAGCAACACTTCGCCGCGGTGTGGGAAGTGATGAGCGCCGGTATTGAGCGCGGCATCACCACCGAAGGCGTCCTGCCGGGCAAACTGCGCGTTCCGCGCCGGGCTGCCGCGCTGCGCCGCATGCTGGTGAGCCAGGACACCACCAACAGCGACCCGATGGCGGTGGTCGACTGGATCAATATGTTCGCCCTCGCGGTGAACGAAGAGAACGCCGCCGGCGGCCGGGTGGTGACGGCGCCGACCAACGGCGCCTGCGGTATCGTGCCGGCAGTGCTGGCCTATTACGACAAGTTTATCCGCAAGGTGAACAGCAACTCCCTGGCGCGCTATATGCTGGTGGCCAGCGCGATTGGTTCGCTCTATAAGATGAACGCCTCGATCTCCGGCGCCGAAGTGGGCTGCCAGGGTGAAGTGGGCGTCGCCTGCTCGATGGCGGCGGCCGGTCTGGCTGAACTGCTGGGCGGCAGCCCGGGCCAGGTGTGCATCGCGGCAGAGATCGCCATGGAGCATAACCTCGGTCTGACCTGCGACCCTGTCGCCGGCCAGGTGCAGGTGCCGTGCATCGAACGCAACGCTATCGCCGCCGTGAAAGCGGTCAACGCCGCGCGAATGGCGCTGCGCCGGACCAGCGAGCCGCGCGTCTGCCTCGATAAAGTCATTGAGACCATGTACGAAACCGGCAAAGACATGAACGCCAAGTACCGGGAAACCTCTCGCGGGGGGCTGGCGATGAAAATTGTCGCCTGCGATTAACCTGCTGGCCCGCCGGGCGTCGCCGCGGCGGGCCAGCTTTTGACCGGAATCCTGCCTGATTTGCGAGTGTGATTCCCGATCCTCGCTCTACCAATGGCCTCGAATCACCACCGATGTTACCCTAAAGGCGCTGAGAATAAGGGGGTATCTGTGGCTGTTCATCTGTTAATCGTCGACGCGTTAAATCTGATCCGCCGCATCCACGCGGTACAGGGCTCGCCCTGCGTCGATACCTGCCTGCATGCGCTGGAGCAGCTGATCGTCCATAGTCAGCCCACCCACGCGGTGGCGGTGTTTGATGATGAGGATCGCGCCCACGGCTGGCGCCACCAGCGCCTGCCGGAGTACAAAGCCGGCCGCGCGCCGATGCCGGAGACCCTGGTCGCCGAGATGCCGGCGCTGCGGGCCGCCTTCGAGCAGCGGGGGATCCGCTGCTGGGCCTCGCCGGGCAGCGAAGCGGATGACCTCGCCGCCACCCTGGCGGTGAAGGTGGCCCAGGCGGGCCATCAGGCCACCATTGTCTCCACCGACAAAGGCTACTGCCAGCTGCTGTCGCCCACCATCCGCATCCGCGACTACTTTCAGAAGCGCTGGCTGGACGCCCCCTTCATCGCCAGCGAGTTCGGCGTCACCCCGGAGCAGCTGGCGGATTACTGGGGGCTGGCGGGGATCAGCAGCTCGAAGGTGCCGGGCGTAGCGGGCATTGGCCCCAAAAGCGCCGCCCAGCTGCTGAACGAGTTCCAGGACCTGGAGGGGCTGTATGCCCGCCTGGCCGAGGTCCCGGAAAAGTGGCGCAAAAAGCTGGCAACGCATCAGGAAATGGCCTTCACCTGCCGGGAAGTCGCCCGCCTGCAGACCGACCTGCAGCTGGACGGCAATCTGCAGCAGCTGCGGCTGACGCGCTGACCCTACCCGGCGCGGCGGCACTGCCTGCTTCGGCCGGTGCGGCCCCTCACCAGGCCGCCTGATATAACCCGACGATATCGGCCAGGCTCGCCTCGCGCGGGTTGCCGCCGGTACACACATCCGCCAGCGCCGCCTGGGCCAGCGCCGGAATATCCTCTTTCCTGACGCCCACCTCGCGCAGATGGCCGGGAATACCGACATCGCGGTTGAGCTGGCAGACCGCCTCCACCGCCGCCAGGCGCGCGGCGCTCAGGCTTAACGCTTCCACTTTGACGCCCATCGCCCTGGCGATATCGCGATATTTTTCCCCGGTCGCCTCAGCATTAAAGCGCATCACGTGCGGCAGCAGGATGGCATTCGCCACACCGTGCGGCGTGTTGTAAAAAGCGCCGAGCGGATGCGCCATGCCGTGCACCAGGCCAAGCCCGACGTTGGAAAATCCCATCCCCGCCACATACTGGCCGAGCGCCATGGCTTCCCCCGCTCCGGCGTCTCCGGCAACCGAGCCGCGCAGCGCGCCGGCGATGATCTCGATGGCTTTGAGGTGCAGCGCATCGGTCAAAGCCCAGGCGCCGCGGGTGAGGTACCCTTCGATAGCGTGCGTCAGGGCGTCGACGCCGGTCGCCGCCTTCAGCGCCGGCGGCATGGCGTCCATCATATCGGCATCGATAAAGGCCACCTGCGGAATATCGTGCGGGTCGACGCAGACAAACTTACGCCGTTGTTCTTCATCGGTGATGACATAGTTAATCGTCACCTCCGCCGCGGTACCCGCGGTGGTCGGCACCGCGAAGATCGGCACGCTGGGCTGACGGGTGGGCGACAGCCCCTCCAGGCTGCGGACATCGGCGAACGCCGGGTTACGCTGAATAATACCGATTGCCTTACAGGTATCCTGCGGCGAACCGCCGCCGATGGCGATCAAGTAATCCGCCCCGCTGCGCTGAAAGGCCTGCAGCCCCTGCTGGACCACGGCGATGGTGGGATTGGGGATCACGTCGCTGAACATGTCCCATGCCAGCCCGGCGGCGTCCAGTTTGTCAGTGACTTTTGCCGCCACGCCGCACTGCGCGAGGGTGCTGTCGGTCACGATCAATGCCTTGCGATAACCGCGCCGCAGCACTTCATCGGTTAATGCGTTTATCGCCCCCCGGCCAAACCACGCCGTTTCGTTGAGGATCATTCGGTTTGCCATCGCGTCTCTCCTGTTAGCGTTGCGGCATCACTCTTCAATGCGTAATCCGTAGGTTTTGAACTTCTCCAGCACGATGGCGATCGCCTCGTCATCCAGCACCGGTACCGGGTCGGTAATCGCCAGCGTGCTGAGATAGAGCTGGGCCAGGACTTCCACTTCATGCGCCAGCCAGAGCGCTTTCTCCAGGCTGGCCTCGCAGGCGATCAGGCCATGATGCTGCAGCAGCGTGGCTTTGCGGTGCTTCAGCGCCACCGCGACATGCTCAGACAGTTCGCGGGTGCCGAAAGTGGCATAGGGCGCGCAGGGGATCGAATTCCCGCCCGCCGCGGCGATCATATAGTGGATGGCCGGAATGGGCCGGTTGAGGATCGACACCGCCGTACAATGCACAGCGTGATTGTGGACCACCGCCTGGGCATCGGGCCGCGTCTGGTAGGCCGCCTGATGGAAACGCCATTCGCTGGAGGGCAGTTTTCCCTGCTCATGCTGGCCGTCGGCATCAATAAAGACGATCTTCTCTTCCGTCAGTTTTTCATATGGGATGCCGGTGGGCGTGATCAGCATCCCCCCCTGATAGCGCACGCTGACATTGCCGGCGGTCCCCTGATTTAACCCCAGGCGGGTCATTTCCAGGCAGGTATCGATAATCTGCCGGGCCAGTCTGTTTCTTTCCATTGCTTTCCTCTTTTGGCGACTCATCATCCGTCAACGGCAGGGCAACGCAATTATTGTCGGCTACCGTGGGATAGGTTGAATAATGATCTCCATCTTCAGCCTGAATAATCACAGGGGAATTTTCATCGCCATATTTTGTGAACCACGTCAATTATTTCGCCCTAAAAAAAGGGATCAGACTGGTTAATCGACCATTTAAAATGCCCGTTCTTAAAAATATTCCATCAAGCGGGCATTTTATTTTCCTGTAACATTTGCCCGTTTTCCACGATATATATTCAATCGGTCATTGGCGTTGTGGTTTTGTGAATTTATTTTCTCAAACGGTCAGCGATTTTGAAAAATTAAAGTGACAATTATCACATAAAATGGTCCGCAGAGCGTTAAGTGTGACCCTCATCATATTAACAGGCGGTTTTTATTTGAAAATGAAGCCATGAGTTCCGCCGTGACTTTCATTTCACTCACCGGCGCGTCACCTGAGCTCACTTAATTTTGCGGTCTGCTGCAGCACCAGACTGCGCCCTGAATGCTGTTGTAACTGCTTCTGAACTGATGAGGACGCTATGGGAAACACAACGATACCAACGCAAAGTTACCGCGCCATGGAGAGCGGGCAGAGTAAGAGCTATATTATTCCTTTTGCTCTGCTATGCTCCCTCTTTTTTCTGTGGGCCGTGGCCAATAATCTTAATGATATTTTATTGCCGCAATTTCAACAGGCCTTTACGTTGACTAACTTTCAGGCCGGATTAATCCAGTCGGCTTTTTATTTTGGCTATTTTGTTATTCCCATCCCCGCCGGGATGCTGATGAAAAAATTCAGCTATAAAGCAGGCATTCTTACTGGTCTGTTTTTATATGCCTGCGGCGCCGCGCTGTTCTGGCCTGCCGCCGAAGTGATGAATTACACCCTATTTCTGATTGGATTATTTATTATCGCCGCCGGGCTTGGCTGTCTGGAAACCGCGGCCAACCCGTTTGTCACCGTTCTCGGTCCGGAAAGCGGCGGTCACTTCCGTCTTAATCTGGCCCAGACCTTTAACTCATTTGGCGCCATTATCGCCGTGGTATTTGGCCAGAGCCTTATTTTGTCCAACGTCCCGCATCAGCCGCAGGAGGTGCTGGATAGCATGACCCCAGAACAGCTCGGCGCCTGGAAGCACAGCCTGGTTCTGTCGGTACAAACCCCCTATATGATTATCGTGGCCATCGTGCTGCTGGTCGCCCTGCTGATCGTCTGCACCCGCTTCCCGTCGCTGCAAAGCGATGACCACAGCGACAGCGCGCAGAGCACTTTTCTCGCCTCGCTGTCGCGCCTGATGCGCATCCGCCACTGGCGCTGGGCGGTTCTGGCCCAGTTCTGCTATGTCGGCGCGCAGACCGCCTGCTGGAGCTATCTGATTCGCTACGCTGTCGAAGAGATCCCGGGCATGACGGCCGGTTTCGCCGCCAACTACCTCACCGGCACCATGGTCTGTTTCTTCATTGGCCGTTTCACCGGCACCTGGCTTATCCGCCGCTTCGCGCCGCATAACGTACTGGCTGTCTATGCGCTTATCGCCATGCTGCTCTGTTTGCTCTCCGCCTTCAGCGGCGGCCACGTCGGCCTGCTGGCCCTTACCCTGTGCAGCGCCTTTATGTCCATTCAGTACCCGACCATCTTCTCGTTGGGGATTAAGCAGCTGGGCCAGGACACCAAATATGGCTCGTCCTTTATCGTCATGACCATCATCGGCGGCGGGATCGTCACCCCGGTGATGGGCTTTGTCAGCGATGCCGCCGGCAATATCCCGACCGCTGAGCTGGTCCCGGCGCTGTGCTTCGCCATCATCTTTATTTTTGCCCGTTTCCGCTCGCAAGCGGCGACGAACTAAACCTGTTATCCGCATAACCTGAGGGATCTGTAATGAAAAAAATCAGCTTACCGAAGATCGGTATCCGCCCGGTAATCGATGGTCGTCGCATGGGGGTCCGCGAATCGCTGGAAGCGCAAACCATGAACATGGCGAAAGCCACCGCCGCGCTTATCAGCGAGAAGCTGCGCCATGCCTGCGGCGCCCGGGTGGAGTGCGTGATCGCCGATACCTGCATCGCCGGCATGGCCGAGTCGGCCGCCTGTGAAGAGAAATTCAGCAGCCAGAACGTTGGCGTCACCATCACCGTCACCCCCTGCTGGTGCTACGGCAGTGAAACCATCGACATGGATCCGCTGCGCCCGAAGGCCATCTGGGGCTTTAACGGCACCGAACGTCCGGGGGCGGTCTATCTGGCCGCCGCGCTGGCGGCCCACAGCCAGAAAGGGATCCCGGCGTTCTCCATCTACGGGCATGACGTGCAGGATGCCGATGACACCTCCATCCCGGCGGACGTCGAAGAAAAACTGTTGCGCTTCGCTCGCGCCGGCCTGGCCGTCGCCAGTATGAAGGGGAAAAGCTATCTGTCGCTGGGCGGCGTCTCAATGGGCATCGCCGGCTCCATCGTCGACCACAACTTCTTTGAATCCTGGCTCGGGATGAAGGTTCAGGCAGTCGACATGACGGAGCTGCGCCGGCGAATCGATCAGAAAATCTATGATGAAACCGAGCTGGAGATGGCGCTGGCGTGGGCGGATAAACATTTCCGCTACGGCGAAGATCAGAACGCCGAGCAGTATAAGCGCAATGAAACGCAGAGCCGCGCGGTGCTGAAAGAGAGCCTGCTGATGGCGATGTGCATCCGCGATATGATGCAGGGCAACGCGAAGCTCGCGGAAAAAGGGCTGGTGGAGGAGTCGCTGGGCTACAACGCCATCGCCGCCGGTTTCCAGGGCCAGCGCCACTGGACCGATCAATACCCCAATGGCGATACCGCCGAAGCGCTGCTCAACAGCTCTTTTGACTGGAACGGCGTGCGCGAGCCGTTCGTCGTCGCCACCGAAAACGACAGCCTCAACGGCGTGGCCATGCTGATGGGCCACCAGCTCACCGGCACCGCCCAGGTGTTTGCCGACGTGCGCACCTACTGGTCGCCGGACGCCGTTGAGCGCGTCACCGGGCAGCCGCTCACCGGCCGGGCGGAGCACGGCATTATTCACCTGATTAACTCCGGCTCCGCGGCGCTGGACGGCTCCTGCCAGCAGTGCGACGCGCAGGGCAACCCGACGATGAAACCTCACTGGGAGATTGAACAGAACGAGGCGGATGCCTGCCTCGCGGCCACCGAATGGTGCCCGGCGATCCATGAATACTTCCGCGGCGGCGGCTTCTCTTCCCGCTTCCTGACCGAAGGCGGCGTGCCGTTCACCATGACCCGGGTGAACATCATCAAAGGTCTGGGACCGGTGCTGCAAATTGCCGAAGGCTGGAGCGTGGCGCTGCCCAAAGCGATGCACGACCAGCTCGACGCCCGCACCAACTCCACCTGGCCCACCACCTGGTTTGCCCCGCGCCTCACCGGCAAGGGCCCGTTCAGCGATGTGTACTCGGTCATGGCCAACTGGGGCGCCAACCACGGCGTGCTGACCATCGGCCATGTCGGCGCGGATTTCATTACCCTCGCCGCCATGCTGCGCATTCCGGTCTGCATGCACAACGTGGAAGCGGCGAAAATCTACCGCCCCTCCGCCTGGGCCGCGCACGGCATGGACATCGAAGGCCAGGACTATCGCGCCTGCCAGAACTACGGGCCGCTGTATAAGCGTTAACTGGTGGGTTTAGCCGGTGGCGCAGGCTTACCGGGCCTACAGACGCGCGCTGTTTGTAGGCCGGATAAGCGCCGCGCCATTCGGCAATGTTGTTTCGGGAGTCACTATGAAGCAAGACGTTATCCTGGTCCTCGACTGCGGCGCCACGAACGTGCGGGCGATGGCCGTTGACCGACAGGGGAACATTGTCGCCCGCGCCGCCACGGCAAACGCCAGCGACATCGCCGCTGAGCGCAGCGACTGGCACCAGTGGTCGCTGGAGGCCATTATGCAGCGCTTTGCCGATTGCTGTCGGCAGATCCACGACCCGCTGGCCTCCTGCACGGTACGCGGCATCGCCGTCACGACCTTTGGCGTCGATGGCGCGCTGGTGGATGAGCAGGGTGCGCTGCTGTATCCGATCATCAGCTGGAAATGCCCGCGCACCGCGGCGGTGATGGACACCATCAGCCGGTATATGCCCGCGCGCCAGCTGCAGCAAATCGCCGGCGTCGGCGCCTTTGCGTTCAACACCCTGTATAAGCTGATCTGGCTGAAAGAGAACCACCCGCAGCTGCTGGCGCAGGCCCATGCCTGGCTGTTCATTTCGTCGCTGATCAACCATCGGCTGACCGGGGAGTTCACCACCGACCTCACCATGGCGGGCACCAGCCAGATGCTCGATCTCCGGCAGCGCGATTTCAGCGCGCCGATCCTGCAGGCGACCGGCCTGCCGCGCCGCCTGTTCCCACGGCTGGTAGAAGCGGGCCAGCCGATCGGCGGCCTGCTGCCGGAGGCCGCTGCGCTGTTGGGCCTTCCCGTCGGGATCCCGGTTATCTCGGCCGGGCACGACACCCAGTTCGCCCTGTTTGGCGCCGGCGCCGGGCAGGATGAGCCGGTGCTCTCCTCCGGGACCTGGGAGATCCTGATGGTGCGCAGCGCGCAGGTCGACACCTCGCTGCTCGGCGACTACAGCGGCTCCACCTGCGAACTGGACAGCCAGCCGGGGCGCTATAACCCGGGGATGCAGTGGCTGGCCTCCGGCGTGCTCGAATGGGTGCGTAAGCTGCTGTGGAGCGCCGACACGCCGTGGCAAACTCTGATTGACGAAGCCCAGGCGATCCCGCCCGGCGCCGAGGGCGTCAGGATGCAGTGCGACCTGCTCGCCAGCCAGCACGCCGGCTGGCAGGGCGTCACGCTCAACACCACCCGCGGCCATTTTTACCGTGCCGCGCTGGAGGGGTTAAGCGACCAGCTGGCGCAGCATCTGCAAACCCTGGAAAACATCGGCCGCTTCCGGGCGAAAGAGCTGCTGCTGGTCGGCGGCGGCAGCCGCAACGCGCTGTGGAACCAGATCAAGGCCGACCGGCTGGGAATACCGATCAAAGTGCTCGACGATGCCGAAACCACGGTGGCCGGCGCGGCGATGTTTGGCTGGTATGGCGTGGGCGAGTTCTCTTCGCCGGAGCAGGCCAGAGCGCAGGTCGCGTACCGCTACCGCTATTTTTGGCCGCAAACTGAACCTGAATTCACAGAGGAAGCCTGAGATGCTCAAAACCATTTCCCCGCTGATATCGCCGGAACTGCTGAAAGTGCTGGCCGAAATGGGCCATGGGGATGAAATTATTTTTTCCGATGCCCACTTCCCGGCGCACAGCATGGGTCCGCAGGTGATCCGCGCCGACGGCCTGCGGGTCAGCGACCTGCTGCAGGCGATTATCCCGCTGTTCGAGTTAGACAGCTACGCGCCGCCGCTGGTGATGATGGCTGCCGTCGAAGGCGATGCCCTCGACCCGACGGTGGAACAGCGCTATCGGCAGGCGCTCTCGGCGCAGGCCCCCTGCCCGGACATCGTGCGGATTGACCGCTTCGCCTTCTACGAGCGGGCGCAAAAAGCCTTTGCGATCGTTATCACAGGAGAGTGCGCTAAGTACGGAAATATCCTTTTAAAAAAAGGAGTCACGCCGTAATCTCATGCCGGAGCGTCTGCCTGATGCAGACGCTCAATCAATGATGGGGTGAGAATAAATGAAAGCGGCCCGCCAGCAGGCGATCGTCGATCTCCTGATCAACCACAGCAGCCTGACCACCGAAACGTTGTCAAAACAGCTCAACGTCAGCAGGGAAACCATTCGCCGCGATCTCAGCGAGCTGCAGGCGCAGGGCAAAGTGCTGCGCAACCACGGCCGGGCCAAAGTGATCCACCAGCGCAGCCAGGACAGCGGCGACCCTTTCCACATGCGCCTGAAAAGCCATTACGCGCATAAAGCCGACATCGCCCGCGAAGCGCTGGCCTGGATTGACGAAGGCATGGTCATCGCCCTCGATGCCAGCTCCACCTGCTGGTACCTCGCCCGCCAGCTGCCGGACCGCCCGCTGCACGTTTTTACCAACAGCCAGCCCATCTGCCAGGAGCTGGCCAAACGCGACCAGATCGCCCTCACCTGCTCCGGCGGCACCCTGCAGCGGAAATATGGCTGCTACGTTAACCCGGCGCTGATTTCCCAGCTGAAATCGCTGGAGATCGATCTGTTTATTTTTTCCTGCGAAGGCATCGACCCGCAGGGCGCGCTGTGGGACTCCAATGCGTTCAATGCCGACTTCAAATCGATCCTACTTAAGCGGGCGGCGCAGTCGCTGCTGCTGATCGATAAAAGTAAGTTCAACCGTTCCGGCGAGGCGAGAATTGGTCATCTGGATGACGTGACGCATATTGTGTCGGATGCGCCGCAGCCTTAAGCATGCGGCGAAGGCCGGAGGACAAGCACGCGTCTCCGGCCTGAGGGTGAGAGATTAACGCTCGTCGCGGCGTCCGCCGACGGCGGCCCACAGGCGACGCACGTGAACGGTCACCTCTTCACGATCGTGGTACAGCTGACGCGCCTGGATCTGGGCGTTAATCCCGTGCTCGTCCAGCTGGGCCTGAATATAGGCCAGGTTCTGCGACACCTCTTCGTAGCGCTTTTTCATCGGCAGCTTGAGGTTGAAGATGGTCTCCCGGCACCAGCCGTTGACCAGCCACTGCGCCATCAGCGCCGCCACTTTCGCCGGCTTCTCCACCATATCGCAGACCATCCACGAGATGTTGTTGCGGTTCGGACGATAGCGGAAACCGTCTTCGCGCAGCCAGGTCACCTGGCCGGTATCCATCAGGCTCTGGGCCATCGGACCGTTATCGACCGAAGAGACCCACATGTTGCGCTTCACCAGCTGATAGGTCCAGCCGCCCGGGCAGGCGCCAAGGTCGACGGCATACATGCCGTTCGCCAGGCGCTCGTCCCACTCGTCCGCCGGAATAAAGACGTGGAACGCCTCTTCCAGCTTGAGGGTGGAGCGGCTCGGGGCGTCGGACGGAAACTTCAGCCGCGGAATGCCCATATAGAACGGCGAGTTGTTGTTGCTGTACGAGTAGCCGGTATAGCAGCAGCCCGGGGCGATAAAGAACACATGCACCACCGGACGCTTCGGCGTTTCATAGCGGGTCAGGACGCCCGCTTCGCGCAGCGCCGCGCGCAGCGGCACGGTAAACTTGCGGCAGAACTTCATCAGCTCTTTGCTTTCGTTAGTGTCCGCCACCTCGACGCGCAGATCGCCGCCCTTCTCCACCACGCCCTGAAGCATGCCGACGATCGGCGTGATGCGATCCTCCGGCGGCAGGTCGCGCAGCAGTTCGCCGACCACAAACATCTGGCGGGCGAAGATCAACGAGCTGAACGGCAGATCGCGCACCAGCTTCTCGCCATCATCCTGCTGATAGCCTTCAAAAATCACATAACCAGAGTCTTCTTTGACCCGGGCAAAACCAAACACCTCAAGGCGGGCTGCCTTATCGGTAATTTCTGCTGCGCACTCTTTCTCAAACCCAGGGCGACAATAGAGGACAACCTTATTCATGAACAACGCCCTTACGTTTCAGACGAATTGCACCAATTAACATTAAAACCCAGCCGGCGAGGAAGCTCACGCCGCCCACCGGGGTCACGAACGCCCACAGGCGTAAATGAGAGAGCGCCAGGCAGTAGAGGCTGCCGCTGAACAGCACGGTCCCTAACGCCAGAAACACGCTGCTCCAGTAGAACCAGATACTGATCCGACGCTGCATCGCCACCGCCAGACCAAAAATCGCCAGGGTATGGAAGGCCTGATACTCCAGGCCGGTATGGATCCAGGCCATCTCCGCCGCGCCGAGCGATTGACTTAAGACATGCGCGCCGAAGGCACCCAGAGCCACAAAGATAAAGCCGCTAATCGCGGCGAATATCAGCATAAAACGGCTGGTCATGTTGTTACCCTACAAGTAATTATTGTTCATAACGAAAGCGGAATTTTTCTTGTTCACTTGCCGCTTTCGCCAGAATCCACTGCCGGAAAGCGGCTATTTTACCCAGTTCTGCCTGACTGTCATGGCAAACAAGGTAAAACGCATTCTTACTGACCAGAACATCATTAAACGGACACACCAGGCGACCGGCTTCAATTTCGGACTGCGCCATGACGTTGTTGGCCAGCGCCACGCCCTGCCCATGAATGGCCGCCTGCAGCACCATCGCGCTATGGCTGAAAATCGGTCCCTGCTGCACATTAATATGGCTTAGACCCAGCTGGCGGGTATAAGTTTGCCAGTCGCGGCGGGACGCATCGTGAAGCAGCGTATGTTGCGCCAGATCGGCAGGCGTTTTCAATGCCTTGTCGCCGGTGAGCAGCAGCGGGGAACAGACCGGCAGCAGATACTCGGCGTACAGTTTTTCCACACGCAGGCCCGGCCAGTTGCCGCGACCGTAAAAAATCGCCACGTCGACATCGTCCGCCAGCTTATCCTCCTGACGGTCCACCGCCTGGATCCTGACGTCGATTCCCGGATAAGCTGAGTTAAAGCTTGTGAGTCTCGGCACCAGCCACTGGATGGCGAAACTTGGCAATAAACTGACCGTTAAGGCCCCTTTGGCGCTTCGCGCCTGCAGTTTACGCGTCGCTTCCGTCAGTTGCGAAAAAATCTCTTTAATATCCTGAAAATAGCTTTGCCCTTCTTCCGTTAACAGCAGCGAACGATTGCGCCGACGGAACAGCTTAAGGCCCAGAAAATCCTCGAGAGACTTGATTTGGTGGCTGACTGCGGCCTGCGTCACAAAAAGCTCATCGGCTGCCCGAGTGAAGCTGAGATGGCGTGCGGCTGCATCAAAAACACGTAATGCATTCAGAGGAGGTAATCGCTTCGACATGGTTATTCTGGCTTAGATGTTAACTCAATTTAACAAATAGGAAACAACGGTTAACCTATTAGTTTTTTTTATCTGAGCCATTATAAATTGTCCGTTGAGGTTCTACCAGCAAATACCTATAGTGGCGGCACTTCCTGAGCCGGAACGAGAAGCTTTTTTTGGAATGCGTGTTCCATCAAGCTTTTGGCTTACGGTTGTGATGTTGTGTTGTTGTGTTTGCAATTGGTCTGTCTTTGCAGACCCTGGTAGCAAGGCTACCCCTTTTCACTTCCTGTACATTTACCCTGTCTGTCCATAGTGATTTAATGTAGCACCGCAACGCGCGGTGCTTTTTTTTGCCTTTTTACTGCCTTACTCGTCCAGCTCACCCAGCTGTTTCACGTCAGAGCGATTGATCTGCTGTTTGTTGCCCCACGCGTCCTTATACGAGATCATGCCAGTATCATTATCGGTTTGCGGTTTCCCGTCGGTGACGATGGTCCGCCCATCATTGGTATGCATCACATAGTTAGAGGAACAGGCGCTCAGGCCCAGAGTCAGCATACAGGCAGAGATAATCGCAGCGGCCTTAGTCATTTTCATTTTTCTCTCCTTACGGCTATTTATACTATTCGTGACTCGTTAAGTAATAGGTTAAAACACAAACCCAACACTTTTCAGCATAACCCTCTTTGCCCCATGTGGAGTCACATTCGGACAATTCCACAGGACGCAGAGGCCTTGTCACGCCCGGCAAATTGCGCGACGATCGCGGTATTGATACGAGGAATTCCATGAACGCATTCAACCCTGCGCACTTTCGCGCGCAGTTTCCGGCTCTGGCCGACGCCGGCGTCTATCTCGACAGCGCGGCGACGGCGCTCAAACCGCTGGCGGTGATCGACGCCAGCGACCAGTTTTATCGCCTGAGCGCCGGCAACGTCCACCGCAGTCAATTCGCCGCCGCCCAGCGGCTGACCGAGCGCTATGAGGCGTCCCGCGAGCGCGTGGCGGCGTGGCTGAACGCCCCCTCCGGCAAAGATATCGTCTGGACGCGGGGGACCACGGAGGCCATCAATATGGTGGCGCAGAGCTACGTCCGGCCGCGCCTGCAGCCTGGCGATGAAATTATCGTCAGCGAAGCCGAGCATCATGCCAACCTCGTGCCCTGGCTGATGGTGGCCGGGCAGACCGGCGCCAGAGTGGTCAAGCTGCCGCTTGGCGCCGACCGGCTGCCGGATATCGCCAGCCTCGGCGCGCTCATCACCCCGCGCAGCCGGGTGCTGGCCATCGGGCAGATGTCCAACGTCACCGGCGGCTGCCCGGACCTGGCGCAGGCCATCCGCCTTGCTCACGCCGCCGGAATGGTGGTGATGGTCGATGGCGCCCAGGGGGCGGTGCATTTCCCCGCGGACGTGCAGGCGCTGGATATCGATTTTTACGCCTTTTCCGGCCATAAGCTGTATGGCCCGACCGGGATCGGCGCCCTGTACGGTAAAAGCGAACTGCTGGCGGCGATGTCGCCCTGGCTCGGCGGCGGGAAGATGATCGCCGAGGTCAGCTTTGACGGCTTTACGCCGCAGCCGGCGCCCTATGGCCTTGAGGCCGGTACGCCCAATGTCGCCGGGGTGATTGGCCTGAGCGCCGCGCTGGAGTGGCTGGCGCAGAGCGATATCGGCCAGGCGGAAAACTGGAGCCGCAGTCTGGCGAGCCTGGCGGAAGAGGCGCTGGCGAAACGGCCAGGCTTCCGCTCTTTCCGCTGCCAGCAGTCAAGCCTGCTCGCCTTTGAGTTCGACGGTATTCATCACAGCGATCTGGTGACGCTGCTGGCGGAGTCCGGCATTGCCCTGCGCGCCGGGCAACACTGCGCCCAGCCGCTGCTGGCGGCCTTAGGGGTCAGCGGCACGCTGCGGGCCTCTTTCGCCCCCTACAATACCCAAGACGATGTTGCGGCGCTGGTCCACGCGGTGGATCGCGCTCTGGAAATTCTGGTGGATTAATGACAACTCTGCATCCCTTCGGCACGACCATTACCGACGCCACGCTGCGCCAGACCTTTGCCCCGCTGAACCAGTGGGAGGATAAATATCGGCAGCTGATTTTATTGGGCAAAAAGCTGCCGACGCTGACCGATGAGCTCAAAGCGCAGGCCCGGGAGATTGCCGGGTGTGAAAACCGCGTCTGGCTGGGCTATGAGGAGGATACCGAAGGCAGGCTGCACTTCTTTGGCGACAGCGAAGGACGGATTGTGCGCGGCATGCTGGCGGTGCTGTTGACCGCCATTGAAGGCAAAAGCGCCGCTGATCTGCTGGCGCAGGATCCGCTGGCGCTATTTGATGCGCTGGGGCTGCGCGGCCAGCTGAGCGCCTCGCGCAGCCAGGGGCTCAGCGCCCTGAGCGAAGCGGTGCTCGCCGCCGCCCGCGAGGTTGAGGTTTAAGCTCATCCCGGGGGCGGCGCTTGACGCGCCTTGCCCGGGCTACGGGTTCGTGCGGTTTTGTCGCCCGGACAGGTGCCTCCGGGGAATTGTCTTGTAGCCCGGGTAAGGCGCCTGCGCCGCGACCCGGGAATTTACGCCGTCTGCCGCTCCGCCTTCGCCAGCATTTTCTTCAGCGCATGGGATACCGCGACGAACCCGAAGGTCGCGGTCACCATCGTCGCCGCGCCAAACCCGGATGCGCAGTCCATCCGCTTCGGCCCTTCCGCCGTGCTCTTCATCGCGCAGACGCTGCCGTCCGCCTGCGGGTAGACCAGCGCTTCGGTAGAGAAGACGCAGTCCACGCCGAGCTTGCCTTTGCTGTTTTTCACCACCCCAAACTGGCTTTTCAGCCGCTCGCGCAGTTTGGCCGCCAGCGGATCCTGGATGGTTTTCGCCAGATCGGCGACCTGGATTTGCGTCGGATCGATTTGTCCGCCCGCGCCGCCGGTGGTGACCAGCGGCACCTTATGGCGACGACAGTAAGCGATTAACGCCGCTTTCGGCCGGACGCTATCGATGGCGTCGATGACGTAGCTGAAGCCGGCGCCCAGGTATTCCGCCACGTTTTCCGGGGTCACGAAATCATCCACTACCGTCACCCGACACTCCGGGTTGATCAGGCGAATACGCTCCGCCATCACTTCGGCTTTCGCCAGCCCGACGTTGCCGCTGAGGGCGTGGATCTGGCGGTTGGTGTTGGTCACGCAGACATCGTCCATATCGATAAGGGTGATCGCCCCGATGCCGGTTCGCGCCAGCGCTTCCGCCGCCCACGAGCCGACCCCGCCGATCCCGACCACGCAGACGTGAGCGTCGGCAAAACATTGCAGCGCTTTTTCACCATATAAACGTGCCGTACCGCCAAAACGCTGGCGCCAGGCATCGCTGATTACAACAGACATATAACCTCAGAATTAGTGGACATTCCCGGGTCGCGGCGCAAGCGCCTTACCCGGGCTACCGTAGCCCCGGTAAGCGCAGCGCGACCGGGGAAAAGAACGTGAGTACTAGCCGCTAAAGACGTTGCCCGCGCCCGGGGCGTTTTTCAGCACCCATACGCGGCCATAGTGGTTATACCAGCCGGCACGATGCCCGGCATCCGGGCCAATGCCCTGGTAAATATCGAAATGCTGGCCTTTGATGGCCCCGCCGACATCGAGGGCGACCATCAGTCGCAGTTCGTATTGGCCGTTAAACTTGCCGTTATTATCCAGCAGAGGCACCTCGGCCAGCAAGGTGGTTCCCGGCGGAATAATCGACCGGTCGGAGGCCACCGAGGCGCGGCCAATCAGCGGCACGGCGCTGGCCCCTTTCACCGGCGCGAAAGACTGCGGTTTAAAGAACACGAACGACGGGTTCTGCTCCAGCAGCTCACGCACTTCCGCTTCGCTGTGCTTTTCACCCCACTCGCGGATCGCCTGCATCGACATATCTTCTTTCTTCACTTCCCCGCGGTCGATCAGCACTTTGCCGATGCTGCGATAGGGCCAGCCGTTTTTCCCGGCATAGCTAAAGAAGTTGAGCGGCGAACCATCGCCAAAGTCGATATAACCGCTGCCCTGCACGTCCATGATGAAGTTATCCATCAGCGAGTTGCTGTACGCCAGCACATAGTTATCGCTCAGCGCGCCGGCATAAATGCTGGCGCGGGACGGCAGCTTGCCGCGCTTTGGCGGCATCCGGTAAATGGGGTACTGGAATTCGCCCTGGCGGGTGTGGCGCGCCTGCACCACCGGCGTGTAGTAGCCGGTAAACTGGACGTTGCCATAGTTGTCGGTGCCCTGCATCTGCCAGGCGTCGATGCCAAACTGGCGCAGCGTACGGGTGTCGCCGCCGGCGCGCAGCCACTCCTGCAGCGCGTTATAGACGTTGCTTTGGCTGTTATAGAGGCGCGGCGAAGCGTTACGAATTTGATTAACCTGCTCGGAGAAGTCGCCGGCATTGATCGGCGCCCCGACGGCATCCGGCTGGTTTACCAGTGAAAACGGCTGGGTGAACTTGCCATCGCTATATTGCTGACCGCGGTCGGTCGGTTTTGAGGAACAGGCGGCGAGCATGGCCAGCATTGCCCCCGTCGCTACATATTTTGCCCAACGTCCTTTCATGGTGTCTCATCTTTTGCTGCGAAGCCTTAGTGCGTGTTGAAGATAACAAAGCGCCGGGGCTATTGAAATGCGCGATCTCATCGATGGCACAGTTTTGTGTAAAAAAACACCACAACATGGCGTTTTATAAGCCAATTCTTACAAAAATGTCGATTTGGTCGAAAAAAGGTTGCATCATCTCGCTAGCGGAGTATAGTGCGCTTCCACGGACGCGGGGTGGAGCAGCCTGGTAGCTCGTCGGGCTCATAACCCGAAGGTCGTCAGTTCAAATCTGGCCCCCGCAACCAATTAAAATTTGATGAAGTAAAGCAGTACGGTGACGCGGGGTGGAGCAGCCTGGTAGCTCGTCGGGCTCATAACCCGAAGGTCGTCGGTTCAAATCCGGCCCCCGCAACCAATCAAATTTGACAATGTGAAGCAGTACGGTGACGCGGGGTGGAGCAGCCTGGTAGCTCGTCGGGCTCATAACCCGAAGGTCGTCGGTTCAAATCCGGCCCCCGCAACCAACATTACAAACACCCTCCAGGGTGTTTTTTTGTTTCTGCGCTCCGCGAATCCGCTACAGAATTCCGGGAACGGCGCAGCGCCGCTCCCCCACCTTCTCAGCCCTTCGGCAACACAATATTGCTCGCCGCCAGCATCCCCATTTCGTGATACATCGCGCAGGCCGCTTCCACGATCGGCATCGCCAGCGCCGCGCCGCTGCCTTCGCCCAGACGCATCCCCATGTTGAGATACGGCTCCAGCTCCAGGTGCGCCAGCGCGATACGCGCCCCCTTCTCCGCCGAATAGTGCGACGGGATAAGATAGGGTTTCACCTGCGGCGCCATTCGGCACGCCGCCAGCGCCGCGGCGTAGGAGAGGAAGCCATCGAGCACCACCGGCAGACCGCAGGAGGCCGCGCCCAGCATCACACCCGTCATCCCCAATAAATCAAAACCGCCCACTTTCGCCAGCACGTCCAGACCATCATGCGGATCGGGGCGGTTAACGGCGATGGCCCGTCGTACCACCTCAACTTTATTGCCAACCTTCGCCAACGGCAGATTAGCGCCAATGCCCACCACCTCCTGGGCATCGCTGCCGGTCAGGACGCTGACGATTGCCGCCGCCGGGGTGGTATTGGCCATTCCGAGCTCCCCGACGCCAAACAGGGTGACGCCATCCTCCGCCAGCCCCCGGGTATAGCGCATCACCTCCAGCAGCAGCTCTTCCGCCTGGCTGCGGCGCATTGCCGGACCGACGGCGATATTGCCGCAGCCGCGCGCCACGCGCATGTTGATGACGCCCGGTATCAGCTCGGCATCGATTCCAACATCAATCACGTGCATCTTCGCGCCCGCCTGCGCCGCCAGCACGCAAACGCCGGTTTTACCCTGCGTCATATTTGCCGCCTGGATGGCGGTCACCGCTTTCGGCGAGATGGCGACCCCTTCGTCCCACACGCCGTGGTCGGCGCACATCACCAGCAGCGCCTTCTTTTTCACCTGCGGCACGCCGTCAAGACCGGGCATGCCCGCCAGCTGTACGGCAAGATCTTCAAGGCGTCCAAGGCTGCCGGGCGGCTTCAGCAGGCCGTCGATATGAAGCCGGGCGCGCGCCATCGCGCTTTCATCAGGCGCCGGGATCGCGCCCAGTAGAGAGGTTAAGCTTTGCATAGAGGTTCTCGTCTTGTTGGCTGACTCATCGCAGAGCCAGCAGGAAGAATAACGCCCGTTACGGCGCGCCTGGCCTATTTGATTTTTACGCCAATGCCCGACACCACCAGCCACACCTCGTCTGCCGCCGCCGCAAGGCGCTGGTTGACGCGTCCGGCGATATCGCGGAAATGGCGGGCCAGACGGTTTTCCGGCACAATCCCCATCCCTACCTCGTTGGTCACCAGCACCACGCGGGCCGGGCAGCGCTGGCAGGCGGCAATCAGTACCGCGATTTCGGCGTCGATCGCCCGCTCCATCGCCGCATAATCCCAGCCGTCCGGCGAGCTGTCGCCCCCCAGCGCAAACAGCAGGTTGGTCACCAGGGTGGTGATGCATTCCAGCAAAATCGCCTCCTCCGGGGCGATATCCGGGGTGATCAGTTCATCAAGCTGCCGCCAGCGCTCGGCGGTGCGCCAGTGCGCGGGCCTGCCGTCGCGGTGGTGCTGGATCCTCGCCGCCATCTCGTCATCAAAAACCTGCGAGGTGGCGATATACAGTACCTGCGGCGCATGGGCGATCAGCGCTTCGGCATGGCGGCTTTTACCGCTGCGCGCCCCGCCGGTCACTAAAGTCAGCATACGGGCTCCTGATGTTGGCGCATGATGGCGTAGATTTTTTCGATATCAATATGCTGACGCATCGCGTCCGCCAGCAGATCGAACTGGCGCGATTTATACTGCGCATACTCGAAATCGCTATCCAGCGCCGCCAGCCCTTTACGCTGGCGCAGGCCGTTAACCAGCGCGCGGGTAAATGCATCGCTATCGAACAGGCCGTGCAGATAGGTGCCAAACGCCAGGCCGTCATCGCTGACCGCGCCGTCCGCCACGCTCAGGCCGCCTTTATGTAATTGCATCAGCGAACGACAGCCGTCGCGCAGCTCGGTTTCGCCCATATGAATTTCGTAGCCGCTTACCGCCAGCCCCGCCGTTGCCGCCAGCCACGCCGGCAGCGCCGGAGCCAGAGTCGCCGTGACCTGGGTCGTCGTTTTGCTGTGCGCAAAGTGGGTGACGGTATTGAGCAACCCCAGCCCCGGCTGGGTGCCAAGCCCCGACTCCACCTCATCGATAATGGTTTCGCCGAGCATCTGATAGCCGCCGCAGATCCCCAGCACCGGTACGCCCTGACGCCGGGCCTGCAGTACCGCATGCGCCATGCCGCTCTCGCGAAGCCAGCCCAGGTCGCCGAGCGTATTTTTACTGCCCGGCAGGATAATCATATCCACGCCCGCCAGCTCCTGAGGCTGGCGAACATAGCGGACGCGGACGTCCGGCTGCGCCGCCAGCGCGTTGAAATCGGTAAAATTAGAGATGTGCGGCACCTGAATCACGACAATCTCAATATCGCGCCTGTCGGTGCGCAGATATTTCCCTTTTTGCAGCGCGACGCCGTCCTCATCTTCAAGATCGACGTCCAGCCACGGCATGACGCCGAGCACCGGGACGCCGGTGAGCGCTTCTATCTGCTCGATCCCGGAATACAGCAGCGCCACGTCGCCGCGAAATTTATTGATAATCACGCCCTTGACCCGCGCGCGCTCGCGATCGTGCAGCAGCGCGAGCGTGCCGTAGATAGAGGCGAATACGCCGCCGCGATCGATATCCGCCACGAGGATCACCGGGCATTGGGCCATCTCGGCCATGCCCATATTGACGATATCGCGATCGCGCAGATTGATCTCCGCCGGACTGCCCGCCCCTTCCAGCACCAGCACATCATGTTCGGCGGCCAGGCTGTTATAAACCGCGAGGATCTGTTCCCGCAGGCGCGGTTTATATTCGTGATAGCTCACCGCGTCCATATCGGTCGCCACCTTGCCCATCAGCACCACCTGCGCTTTGCGGTCGCTGGTCGGCTTAAGCAGCACCGGGTTCATGCGCACGTCCGGCGCGATCCCCGCCGCTTCGGCCTGGAAAATCTGCGCGCGGCCCATCTCTTTGCCATCCGGCGTAATACCGGAATTGAGCGCCATATTCTGCGATTTAAACGGCGCGGTGCGCTGCCCGTCCTGATAAAAGATGCGGCACAGCCCCGCGACCAGCACGCTTTTGCCGACGTCAGAAGCGGTGCCCTGTAACATAATTGCCAGCGTCATGACGCCTCCTTCATCGCGTTGCTTCGCATCCGCGTAAAAAATTCTTCTTCGGTTTTACACAGCGGCAGCCCGAGCTGCCCGTGCAGTTTCACCAGCCACGGCTGGGTGAGCCCGGCCTGGGCCATCAGTTCGCTGCGGGCAAACACCTCCCCGGGTTCGCCGTGCGCCAGCACTTCGCCGCGGCGTAAGACGTAAACCGCATCGCTGATTTCATAGATCAGATCGATATCGTGGCTGGAGATCGCCACGTGGTTGCCCCGATCGGCAATACGCTTAATGATGTCGATCATCTGCGCGCGCCCCGAAGGATCGAGACCCGCCGTCGGCTCGTCGAGCAGTAAATAGCGCGCCTGCAGCACCAGCGCGCCGGCTATCGCCACGCGCTTTTTCTGCCCGTGGCTCAGGCACTGAATCGGCTGGTGACGAAACCCCTGGGCATCGACGAGAGTCAGGGCATCGTCCACCCGGCGGGCAATTTCCTCTTCCGCTATGCCCAGGTTCCGCAGGCTAAAGGCGATATCGCTGTCGATATCGGTATAGAAAATCTGCTGGTCAGGGTCCTGGAAAACGGTCGCCACTTGCTGACGCAGCGCCAGCAGGCCGCGCTTGCTGTAGTCCAGCGGTTTTCCCTGCCATAGCACCGCCCCGCTCTGCGGGCGCAGCAGACCGCTCAGGTTCATAAACAGCGTGGATTTTCCGCAGCCGTTCGCCCCTACCAGTCCGGTCACGGCGTGATGGGAAAAATCCAGCGTCAGCCCCTTCAGCACCGGCTCGTCCTGATAGCGAAACCAGAGATCGGTCGTGGCAAGCATACTTATCCTTAAAGGTGAAAATCACCCTGATACAGTTTGATATCCAGCGTGGTGCTCATCTGCTGGTAGCGGATCATCACCCGGGTAAACAGCAGTCCTACCAGCATCGCCAGCGAACGATAGCCCTTCGGCATGCTACGGTAGCCAAAACGTAATGTTTGCGCACGGTGAATCGCCAGCGCTTCGTCTAACAGAATAAAAATAAAGCGCCAGGTCAGCAGGATTTGCTCGGTCAGCAGCCGCGGCACCCGCCCGCGCTTGAGCAGCACAATAAGCTGCGGGAACGGCAGATTCAGCACCAGCCAGAAGGTGGACGCCAGCGCCGCCAGGCTGCGCCAGAAGGTCTGATTGGCGGTCGTCAACCCCTCCGACGTGATGCCCAGCCAGACGCTGCCCAGCGGCAGGCTCACCAGCAGATCCTGCGGATTGCGGCTGACGCTGAACACAATGGTCAGCACACCGATCAGCAGGAAGCCAAACGGCAGCGCCATCCAACGGCACCAGCGCCACGGCGAGACCCGCAGCAGCCAGCAGGTTAAGGCGGCAATCAGCGCCATTTCGATACCCTGCCCCAGCGGAGGCAGGGTAAAAACCAGCACCATCAGCAGCAGCCAGAACAGGAACTTGCGCTCCGGCGCGACGTGAAACCAGCGGCTCTGATAGCTGAGTCGGTCAAACCCGGTCATCACGGCGCTGTCTGCCTTTGCTGTAGCCCAGAATATAGAAAATGACCGCCGCGCCGAGGGAGCCCTGAAGCGTAAACAGCAGGCTCTCAATTTCTCCGCTCGCCGGTTCGTACAGCGGCTGGAACCACGGCTCATAATGCGGCGCGACCACCTGAATCTGGCTCTCCGCCTCGCCGTCCGAACCGCCGAATTCGCCGCCGTGATCGACAAAGAACGGCAGGATCACCAGCGCCACCACCATGGCGAACAATATCAGCGTCTTTTTCATGTTAATGCCCCTGTGCGGTAATCAGCTGACGTTTGGTCAACTGGTCGTAGATCATGACGGTTAACAGCCCTTCAGCAATGGCGATCGGGATCTGCGTCAGGCAGAAGATCCCCATGAACTTGACGATCGATCCGCTCGCGCCGGCGGCGGGATCCGGGAAGGCCACGCCGAGCTGTACGGAGGTGACAAAGTAGGTCACCAGATCCGCCAGCATCGCGCAGAGAAACACCCCGACGTCGCGGCGAAGTCCCGCGCGGCAGGCCATTTTCCATACCATATAGCCGACCACCGGCCCGATGACCGCCATCGACATGCCGTTCGCGCCGAGCGTCGTCAGCCCACCGTGCGCCAGCAGCAGCGCCTGGAACAGCAGCACGATGGCGCCAAGGATCGCCACCACGCCAGGCCCGAAGAGAATCACCGCCAGGCCGACGCCGGTCGGGTGGGAACAGCTGCCGGTGACGGAAGGAATTTTCAGCGCCGAGAGGACAAAAATAAACGCCCCGCACAGCGCCAGCAGCACCTTCTGATTGTTATCTTCCTGCACAATGCGGCGCAGGCGCACCAGCCCGTACCACAGGCAGGGTAAAAACAGCAGCCACCATGCCAGGGCCCACATCGGCGGTAAAAACCCCTCCATGATGTGCATCGCGAAAGCCTTTTCGGGAACCACTATCAGCAATAGCGCCGCAGCTAACCCGCTGAAAGACAGCTGTTTTAGCTGTTGTTCACGTTTCATTCTGCATACTCCCACTGTTTATTGACCAGAATGGTCGAGAAATAGGGCAGCGGCTGGTCGTCGCTGACGTCATTGAGATGGCGCCAGCACTGCTCGCCCGGCAGCGTGGCTTCAGACATCATCAGCGCGGCATCCAGCAGACCGTTTTTCGCCAGCAGCGCTTTGATGCGGGGAAACCGCCCGTACACTTTCATCAGCACCAGGCTTTCATGCTGGCGCAGCGCCTGCTCGATTTCCGTTTCCGGCGCGGTGCAGGAGATCACCGCCAGCGATTGCTGCTCCATGGCCAGCGGCGTTTTTGAACGCGCGGCAATGGCGGCAAAAGAGGTGACGCCGGGAACAATCTCCAGCCACTCCGGGCAGCCGATACGCTGGAGTAAGAATACCCAGGTGCTGAACAGCATGGCGTCGCCGAGGGTAATAAACCCGACCTGCTTGCCCGCTTCCACTTCCTGAACCAGCGCCGCGGCAACCTCATCCCACACCGCCTCTTTTTCCGCGCTGTCGGCGCTCATCGGGAAATGGCAGCAGCGTACTTCGGTCCGTTCGCCGATATACTCGCGCACGATGGAGAGCGCGAGGCTGTCGCCGCCTTTACGTCCGGCGGGCGCGTAGAGAATGTCCAGCGTGCCCAGCACCCGCGCCGCGCGCACGGTGATCAGGTCGGCGGCGCCAGGGCCGGTACTTAAGGCATACAGTTTGCCGCTCATGCCGCCTCCTCCATTGCCAGGCTCAGCGCTTGCTGCAGGTGAGCGACGAACATTGCGCGCACCGCCGGATTCTCTCCCAATCCGTTCAGCCACGGCGTTGCCGGAATACCGGCGGCGTTGAACAGCGTTTTCCAGGAGTCCTCTTCGTCCGAGGCCATATCGTTAATAGCGTGATCGCCGGCCACCAGCATCAGCGGCATCAGGTGCACGCCCTTCACCCCCTGCTGGCGCAGGCTATCGATAAGAATATCGACTTCCGGATAGCTCTCGACCGCGCCGACCCGCGCCGGAAATCCCTTCGCCGTCATCATATGATCCAGACAGGCGTAGGCGGCGAAAGCGTGATGGCTGGCGCCGTGGCCCATAAAGACCACCGTTTCATCGGCGGCAAGCGGCGGCATCTGCTGGCGCAGCGCCTGCATCAGCTGGACATAATCGTTATGGCTGCTCAGCAGCGGCGCCCCCAGCGTCAGGCGGAGGAACAGCGGGCGCAGGCTTTGCACTTCGCGGACGATCTTTTCATACTCATCGCCGTTGATAATGTGCAGCGACTGAATCGCCACATCCTGGTAGCCCTGCTCGGCCAGCTTCTGTAATGCCTGCAGCGGCGTATCAATCTCGATACCGTCGCGCTGCTTGAGCTTGCGGATAATCATCCCGGAGGTGAAGGCGCGAAAGGTGTCGCGGTCCGGGCAGCTGGCCGCCAGCTCGCGCTCGCAGGCGACGATATTCTTTTCACAGGTGTCGTGATAGCTGGTGCCAAAACTGACCACCAGAAGCGCTTTTTTCATTTCGGACTCCTTAAGCAGCGGCCAGCCAGCGCGCTAAGCGCCGGGCAAAGGCAGCCTGACTTTCCAGTAACTCTTCACCCGTCACCAGCGGCGCCGGGCGCGTAATCACGATGCAGGGGATACCGGCATCCAGACAGGGTTGTACTTTTTCCTGATAGCCGCCTTCGGCGCCGGAGGCTTTGGTGATCACCACGTCGGCCCGGCACTGGCGGTAGAAAGCGGCGTTGAATTCGGCGCTGAACGGCCCGCACAGGGCGAAAATCTCGCCAACGCCAAACCCCAGCGCGGCGCATTGGGCGATGACATCGGCGACCGGCAACACCCGGGCCAGCAGCGTTTTGTCGCCTAATCCCGCCCGCCAGCGCGCCAGATCTTTACTTCCCGTGGTGAGTAGCACGCGCTGGCCGAAATGCCGCGCCACCTCGCAGGCTTGTTCAATGCTCTCCACGGTATAGAGCAGCGGATGCGTCAGGCCGCTCAGCTGCTCTGGGCGCTGATAGCGGCTCAGCAGCACGCCGGCGGTTTCACAGGCCCGGACGATATTGCGGCTTACCGCTTCGGCGTAGGGGTGCGAAGCATCGATCACCCAGCGGGTCCGGTTAGCCTTCAGCCAGGCGATCATCTCCTCCAGCTCGAGGCGCCCGCAGCGCACCTGGCCGCGAATATCCCCCGCCAGCTGCTGGCCGGTGGGCGTCGCCACCGACAGGGTGTAGGGGACCTGCGCCGCGTCAAGCTGCTGACACAGCGCCCTCGCGTCGCTGGTTCCGCCCATCACCAGCACCTCGCCGTGGCTCACAGCACGTAGCCTCGCGGGGTGATCATCAGGCCATCCTGGATATACGTCGCTTTGTTGCCGACGATCACCAGGCTGGTCATATCGACCGGTGCAAAATCCATCTCCCCCAGGGTGGTCAGCCATTTCTCCTGTTTTTTACGTCCGGCGGATTTCACGACTCCCACCGGGGTCTGCGCGCTTTTACTTGCCGACAGCAGCTCAAAGGCGCGCGCCAGATGGCCCTCGCGGCCGCGGCTGCGCGGGTTGTAAAAACAGATCACGAAGTCGGCTTCCCCGGCGGCGACAATGCGCTTTTCAATCACCGGCCACGGGGTCAGCAGATCGCTGAGGCTGATATGGCAGAAGTCGTGCATCAGCGGCGCGCCCAGCAGCGAGGCGGCGGCAATGCTGGCGGTCATTCCCGGGATCAGGCGGACTTCCACATCCAGCTTCTGCTTGCTGACCAGTTCGAGCACCAGTCCGGCCATGCCGTAAATACCGGCATCGCCACTGCTGATCAGCGCCACGTTATGCCCGGCCTGCGCCAGCTCAATCGCCGCCTGGCAGCGCTCAATCTCTTTGCACATTCCGGTTTTGATCACCTGCTTATCGCCGGTAAAGGCTTTCACCAGGTGCGTGTAGGTCTTATAGCCAACGACGATTTCCGCCGCCTGCAGCGCTTCAATGGCCTCCATGGTCATCATGGACTGCGAGCCAGGGCCGATTCCGATTACGCTTAACATCAGTGTGAAACTCCCAAAGTAATAGTGACGCCCTGTTCGCGCAGGGTTTCGCCTAACAGTTGCCCATGGCTCAGCAGCCAGGCCGCCGGACCGGATACGCTCCCCACGCCGACGGTTTTTCTGACGAACGATGAAGCGGGAAAGTGATGCTCATGCTCGCGCAGGGCATCAGCGGGAAAGGTTTCGAACGGTACGCGACAGCAGGAAGCCAGCTGAATCAGCCCCTGCTCGTGCTTCTTCAACGTGACGCTGCCGATAGCTTTCAGCGCCAGCGGATCCAGGCGCTGCGCCTCAAGCTGGCGCGCCAGCAGCGCCGCTAATAGCGGGAATGGCGTATCGCGGCGGCAGCCAATTCCGGCGACCACCCGCTGCGGCACCAGCTTCCAGTGCGGCACGGCGATCGGCGGCAGTTCGTTGCGCAGCGTGACGCAGACCAGCGCGTCCAGCTCGGGAAGCTGGTGCAGATCGGTCACGGTGATAAACCCCCGCCGGTCGCAGTGGCGGACGTCTTCATCCAGTTCGTCGTCCCACCACAGGCCGACGCGGTGATGGCTGACCAGCATCTGGTTGACGGTTTTCACCGCCGCGCGGAAGTCGCTCATCCGGGCATTAAGCTGGAATGCCAGGGTATCCAGGGCCGCCATCTCGTTGACGTCGGTGGCGGTGGTGATCACCGGGTCGGCGCCGAGCATCCCGGCCAGATAGCGGCTGAGGGCATTCGCGCCCCCCGCATGGCCGGAAAGCAGGCTAATGACGTGCTGGCCGCGTTCGTCGATCACCACCACGGCCGGATCGCTGAACTTATCATTGACCAGCGGGGCCAGCACGCGTACCGCGATCCCGGTGGCGCCGATGAAGATCAGCGCCGAATAGCTGCTGAAGGCCTCGCGCGCGGCGCTGGCAAAACCGTTTTCAAAGGGAAGAAACCCCTCTTCCAGCAGCTTCTCGCTGGTAAAGCAGGTTAACGGCAGCATCGCCGCCAGCCGTTTCGCCAGCCGAACGCCCCCTGGCGTCAGGCAGAAAAGTGCGATTGATTCAGGCTTTACGGTATTCATGGCTAAAGTCCGCCGCGTAGAGTTTTGAGTAGTGATACTCAGCGCCCAGGAAATTCCCGACCAGAATGAGCGCCGTTTTGCGGATCCCCGCCTCGCGTACCTTGTCGCCGATATCCGCCAGCGTACCGCGTACGGTCTGGCTTTCCGGCCAGGTCGCTTTATAGATCACCGCCACCGGCGTGATTGCCGGATAGCCGCCTTCAATCAGGCGCTCCGCTACCCGGTGAATGCGCTGCACGGAAAGGTAAATCGCCATTGAAGTCTGGTGGCTGGCAAATGATTCAAGCTGCTCGCGCTCCGGCACCGGCGTGCGCCCTTCAAGGCGGGTGATGATCAGGCTCTGGGAGACTTCCGGCACGGTGTACTCGACGCCCAGCTCCGCCGCCGCGCCCAGAAACGCGCTGACGCCCGGCACCACCTGCCAGTCGATACCGCGTTTGGTCAGCTCTTCGCCCTGCTCGCGGACCGAGCCATACAGCGACACGTCCCCGGTCTGTAAACGCACTACCGTTTTCCCGGCTTTAACGCCGGCTTCCATCAGGTCGAGAATTTGCTCCAGATGCAGTTCGGCGCTGTCGTGACACTCGGCGCCGGGCGGACAATACTCCAGCAGCTCGGTGTTTATCAGCGACCCGGCGTAGATCACCACCTGGGCCTGCTGCAGCAAGCGGTAGCCCTTGAGGGTAATCAGCTCACGGTCGCCCGGCCCTGCGCCAACGAACCACACACTACGGGGGTCAAATGTCTCAGCCATGGTTTTCTTCCTTCTGACAGGCGATAACAAAAACGGGATTATTCGGTTTGAAATAGTGGCCGCTGCCCAGCGCGGTCAGCGATGAAACGTTCAGCAGCAGGCAATCAATCTGTGTAATCCCCCGCTGCTGCAGATAGTCGAGAGCCGCGTTCAGGTTCTCCTGCAGGATAAAAGTCATCACCAGACGGCCGCCGGGATAGAGCTGCTGCCACGACCAGTCAATCAGTTCGTCGAGACGGCCGCCGCTGCCGCCCATAAAAATGGCGTCGGCCCGCTCGGTAATCACCATCGGCGCTTCGCCGGGCAGGATCTCAATATTGCCGCAGGTGAAATGCTGGCGATTTTCGTCCAGCAGCCGGAGAGCCGCGGGGTTGCGTTCGATGGCGGTTACCTGCAAAGAGGGATACTGCAGCGCCGCCTCAATCGACACGCTGCCGGTACCGGCGCCGATATCAATCAGGTGGCTTGCCCGGTGCAGTTCAAGTTTGGCCAGCGCCAGCGCGCGAACCGCTTCTTTGGTCATCGGCACCTTCTCGCCGCGCAGAAAAAGCTCATCTTTCATCGAGGATCACCACCGCGTTCATCTCATATTCGGCATCGACCTCACTGACCGGTAGCCAGTGGATCCGCTCGTTATCCATCGCCAGATTTTCGCCAATCACCATCCAGCGATACCCTTTACCCCGCGCCGCCAGCTGGGCGGCGATTTCCCGCGGCCCGCAGCGCCCGTCGGTCACCATCGCCACCTTGCGCTGGCGCGCCAGCTCATCAAAACAGACGTCCCGCCCGTGGCTGCTGGTCAACCAGATATCGTTCATATCGATACCGGCCTTCGCGCAGAGATACTGCACCGCGCTGATGCCGGGGATAATGCGCACGCGCTCGATGCCAAAGTGGGCGATCAGCCGCGTACCGATGCCGTAAAACAGCGGGTCGCCGGAGGCCAGCACCACCACCTTCTGCGCGTCACGCTCGCCGATCCACTCCAGCAGTTCGGCGATATTGGCACCCAGCGCAAACCGTTCGCCGTCAAACTCAGGGAACTGCTGCAAATGCCGCTTACCGCCGACCAAAGCGTCTGCCGTCGCCACCGCCTCACGCGCCGCCGGCGTCATCAAATGCAGGCCTGACGGCCCCATGCCGACCACCGTTAACATGACATCTCCCGCGCAATCTCGGCCACCGGGCGATTGCTGCCGAGGACCTTGTTATCAAAGGAGAACATGATGGCGTCGCAGACGGGCGGCGTTTTGGTAAAGCGCAGCATCTGCATCACCCGCAGGCAGATGCGTTCGGCAAGATGGTTATAGATAGTCTGAAAACCGTACGCGTCAATGTGCTCCATCGCCGCTTCGGTGGTATCGCATTCGCTCACCAGCTGCAGCAGCGCCAGCGGCGCCCCCAGCAGCGCCAGATGCGCGACCAGGGTTTCCATCCGCGCATCGGCGATATGGCTGTGGGTGTGGAAGATCCCGGCGGCGACTTTAATCAGCTTGCCGGGATGGCCAATCAGCACAATCTGACGGAACCCGAGGCGGACGGCCTCTTCAATCATGTAGCCGACGAAGTTGCTCATGGTGACCACCACCTGCGAGTCGATGCCCATCTGCTCGCGTACGAAGCGTTCACCGTGGTTGCCCGGCACCAGCACCACCCGCTCCAGCCCCGCCGCGCGCTTAATTTCCAGCTCCAGCGAAAGCGAACGCTTCCAGCTCTCTTCCGACATCGGCGTCACGATACCGGTGGTGCCGATAATCGAGATACCACCCAGGATCCCCAGCCGCGAGTTATAGGTTTTCTGCGCCCGCGCCTCGCCTTCCGGGGCGAAAATCTCTACCGTCGCCCCACGCGACGGGCCTATCGCTTCGCGCACCGCCGACTCAATGGTGTGGCGCGGGGTGCGGTTAATCGCCGGGCTGCCGATGGGCAGGCCGATCCCTTTGCGGGTGACCGTGCCGACGCCTTCGCCGCCGCGCAGGGTTATCTCGCCGGAGTCGTCGAGCGTCACGCGGGCGAAAATCAGCATCCCGTGGGTGGCGTCAACGTCATCGCCGCCGTCTTTACGAATCGCGGCGATCGCCTGCTGCCCTTCGACGTGCGGCGATTCGACGTTAAGGCACAGGGTGACGCCGGAAGGAGTCACAATGGAGACCTGATGAATGAGGTGCTGGCGCATCACCATCAGCGCCGCGACCTTTGCCGCCGCCGTCGCGCAGGATCCGGTGGTATAGCCTTTACGCAGCGCCTTGCCGTTGTGCCACACCGGGGCGTCAAAGG
Organism: Klebsiella sp. TF21-TM; assembly: GCF_019753495.1. Classification (NCBI taxonomy): domain Bacteria; kingdom Pseudomonadati; phylum Pseudomonadota; class Gammaproteobacteria; order Enterobacterales; family Enterobacteriaceae; genus Klebsiella; species Klebsiella sp. TF21-TM. Next base: position 125,033 of record NZ_JAIJYL010000009.1, read on the forward strand.
ATTGCTCGCTCATCGCGCCCCCTGTAAGTGGTATAAAATGGCGTTGACGATAGCGGCGGCGACGTTGCTGCCGCCTTTACGACCCAGCGCGGCAATGCCCGGCAGGCCGCTCTGCGTCAGGGCGTCTTTCGACTCCGCCGCGCCGACGAAGCCGACCGGCACGCCAATCACGCCGTTGACCGCGACGTCATGCTCCAGCAGACGAAACAGCGCGGTGGGCGCATTGCCGAAAACAAACACCTTCTCGCCCTCTTCGGCAACCGCAATATCGACCGCCGCCATCGAGCGGGTCATCCCCTGCGCTTTGGCCTCCGCCACCACCCGCGGATCGCTGATATAGCAGCGGCACTCGCCGCCGAATTTCGCCAGCAGAGTTTTATTGATCCCGGAAAGGGCCATGGTGGTATCGGTATAAAGCGTGCAGGGCTGGCTCAGGGCGGCGCTTAAGCGAGGAAGCACGTCGGGCGAAAACCACAGGATATCCAGCCAGTCAAAATCGGCGGTGGTGTGGATCACCCGCTTGATAATGGCTTCGTGTAGCGGGCTGGCAAAGCGGTAGTCCGGGCGGGTCTGCGCAATAATGTCGCCAATAATGTCGAAGCTTTTCGCCTCAATCGCCTGCGGTTGCTGGATATAGTGCATTCATTTGTCCTCAGGCTGCGCCGACCAGCCAGAACCGGATCGCCATAAACAGCGCCAGCGCCAGGGTCGAAGACACCCACATCAGTCGAATCGTTCGGGAAATATCGTCTACGGAAACGTCGCGCGTCGCCTCGCCAATCCACGGCTTCTCCACGCGCTGTCCAAAGTAATCGTTAGGGCCGCCAAGCCGGATGCCGAGCGCCCCGGCGACGGCGGCCTCCGACCATCCGCAGTTTGGGCTGCTGTGGTTGTAGCGATCGCGCCAGCCGATGCGCAGCGCGCGGCCACTCGCTTCACCGCAGAGGAGCGCGGCGAGGCTGATAAGCAGCCAGCTCAGGCGAGCGGGGATAAAGTTGGCGACATCATCGAGGCGGGCGCTGACCATGCCGATGGCCCGGTATTTTTCGTGCTTATAGCCGACCATCGAATCCAGGGTGTTGACCGCTTTATAGGCCATCGCCAGCGGTGCGCCGCCGAGCAGCAGGAAGAAGAGCGGCGCGATAATCCCGTCAACGGTGTTCTCCGCGACGGTTTCCACTACCGCGCGATTAATCTGCTGCGGCGCAAGCTGCGTCGTGTCGCGCCCGACAATCCATGAGAGTTTGACGCGGCTTTCCGCCAGATCCCCCGCGCGCAGCGGGCGCTCGACGTCCCGCGCCGACTGCGCCAGGCAGCGTCCGGCCAGCACGGTGAAAATCATCCAGACCTCAACCAGCCAGCCAAGCCACGGATGAATCCTCTGCGCCAGCGTCAGCACGCCCCAGCAGACGCTCCACGTTAGTCCGACCACAACTATCCACATCACCCCGCCTCCGACGCGCAGGGCGACATCGCTACGGCAATAGCGGCGCACGCCGCGCTGAACGGCGGCGATCAGGCTGCCAATCCAGCGCACCGGATGCGGCCAGCTCTGCGGATCGCCGATGATAAAATCGAGGAGCCAGGCAACGCCCCATGCCAGCAGCGTCATAGCGCGCTCCTTGCCGCAGCCAGCCAGTGGTTAAGCATGGTGGGGCGCTGCGCAAAGTGCAGGTGCAGATAGCTGGCGAACGCGTTGCCCACCTGCCAGCCGCCGGACCACTGCTGAAGGGTCATACCGTCGCGGACCTTGCGGCAGGCCAGAACCGCCGGGGACTCGGGAGTAAAATCCGAGTAGTGAAATTCATGTCCACGCAGGGTTTCGCCGGGCGCCGCCAGCAGCGTTTTGCGCATAGCTCGCGCCTCGCAGTAGCCAAAGCGGGTAAGCCGTTTGCCCATTTTGCTATGGCCGGGGATCAGGTTGGCCATCGGGTAGATGTCGCCGCTGGCGTCTTCCAGGGAGCTGCCCAGATACATCAGACCGCCGCATTCAGCGTAAATCGCCACCCCGCGCCGGTGCGCCTCCCGCAGCTGCGCCAGCATCGGCGTATTGGCCGCCAGCGCGGCAGCATGAATTTCCGGATAGCCGCCGCCGAGCCAAATCATCTGGCACGGTGGCAGCTCGCTATCGTGCAGCGGGCTGAAGCGCACGATATTCACTCCGCAGCGTTCAAGCAGCGAGAGGTTATCCGGGTAGTAAAAGTTGAAGGCCTCGTCGTCGGCCAGCGCCAGCGTCAGGCCCGCGCCAGCATCAGGAGACGGCAGCACCGGCCACTCCCCGGCGGGCAGGATGGAGAGCTGGCTGAGGGTAAGAAGCTGTTCAATATCCAGCGTTTGCGCCAGCGTTTGGGCAAAATCGCGCCACGGCTGCTGGTTAACCAGCGACTCGCGGGCGGTAACCAGCCCCAGATGGCGTTCGGGTAACGCCACCCCTTCCACTCGCGGTACGTAGCCGAGCACCGGCAGCCCGCAATAGCGTTCAATGGCGCCTTTGAGAAGCTGATAATGGGATTCGCTGTTGACGCGGTTGACGATAACGCCGGCAATGTTGAGGCTGGGGTCGAAGTGTTGAAATCCCATCACCGTGGCGGCGATGGAGGTGGAAACCGCTTTGCCATCTACCAGCAAAATGACCGGACAGCCGAGCTGTTTAGCCATCGCGGCGGTGCTGCAGTAGCCAGGGTCGGTACCGAAGCCGTCATACAGCCCCATCACGCCCTCAATGACCGCGATATCCGCCCGCTGCATCTGTTCGCAAAATAGCGCGTTAAGCACCGGCTCCGGGAGCATAAAGCTGTCGAGGTTGCGGGAAGCGACGCCGCTGACGGCGGTGTGCCAGCCGGTGTCGAGGTAGTCCGGGCCGACTTTGCAGGGCTGAACCCGCATGCCGCGCTGCTTCAACAGGCTGAGCAGGCCAAGCGTGACCGTAGTTTTACCACAACCGCTGCCGGTACCTGCGAGAATAAATGCGTGCTGCCTGGCTGCCATACCCCGATCCTGTGCCGGGTGGTAGGGCTGCGTGCATTCCCAGTCTTTCGACTGTACGCATCTGAGCAACCCACTTCCCACCGAAGTTGTTGATTATTACCGACAGGCAGGTCTTCTGGCTTAGCGTCGTCCTCTCCCATCCTTCCCAATCCGCTAAGCAGATCAGTGGCTAAATATGGGTTCGTCAGCATCACAGCAGCGGGGGCTGCGGGGGATTTACACCCCCTTCCCTGGCGCCTGTCGGTTTAGTCCGTCATGATTCGAGCGGGATGAAATCCACTTGAATGATTCCCGGAACATCTTACGGAAGCAGGATGGCTTCCGTCGTGTTTAATTTTTAAATACCAAAGCTATTTCATTACGCCGATGGCGCGCTGAAAGCCATTTCGGATATCACTCTATCCCATCAAATAAATAAAAACTGGTGCAGTTTATCGTTCTCTCATTATTATTTTGTTGCGCTATGACAATTTATTGCTGTGAATGAGATATTTTCATTTTAGAATGAGCAGGATACGCGGGTATAACAAAAACCGGCGATAACAAATTATTGTCATTTAAACTGACTCAGTTTGTGATCTGGCGTTAATTTGCTGACGATAGGCCTGCGGAGTCACCTGATAGGCCTGGCGAAAAACTTTGCAAAAATAGCTGGTTTGCGAAAATCCTAAATTCCGCGCAATGCTGGCGATGCTCCAGTCGCTGTGGCATAGCAGCTCTTTGGCGCTCACCATCCGCTGATGGTTCACCCAGGCATTAAAGCCGATACCCTGATATTTTTTGAACAGCTTACTGAAGTAATAGGGGCTGAGATAAACGTGAGCGGCGACGTCTTCCAGGCGAAGCTCGTCGGATAAATGGGCGTCAATGTAGCGCAGCGCCTTCTTCATTTTGCTGTCATGAGGGCTGGCGACCCGGCTGGCGCGCGCAGGTTCCGGCTGCTGGGGATTATCTTTAATCACCACAAAGTTGAGCTGTTTTTTCAGGCAGTTTTCGACGATAAGCTTCAGTAAATCAGCAGAAGCAATCACTCTGGCGTAGTCCATTTCCGGCACGTCGCGAAACGCTTTAAGCAGCTCGGGGTCGGCCTGCCAGCGGTCATCCACGTTGAGGATATCGACCAGTTCAACATCGTTGCTTAAGCGCACCTGGCCGCAAAGCACAAAGCCCACAAGGTGCCCGGCAATGACCAGAGGAATGGAGAAATCGGTTAACCCGGCGTGGCAGCGGTAGATACAGAGCTGATCGGTTTTAGACGCCTCAAGCCCGCCGCAGCGGTCGCTCATTCGACAGCGGGTGCTGTGCTGGGGATGCTGGCGCATCAGCTGGCAAAAAGGGGTGAAGTTAAACAGTTCAGATATTTCATCACCATGAATATTGACGACCACCACCGCCAGACTGGTGGCCTGCGCAAAATCCTGTGCGATTTTATTAATGAGTTCTGAGTTCAGTGTGCTCGCAGAAATCATGATAAAACCTCTCAGTTAATTTTTTGTTATAAATAAAACATTTCTTTAATATTTACTTCCTTTCATCATCCATTGCCGCCAACGATAAAAGAATAATACGATAGCAAAAGTCTCCCATCCGTGGGAGACGTTTTTGGCGAGTTCGTGATACCGGTTCATGAAAATTTTTGGCTATTTCAGCCGTGACCTTAATCCTCTAATTTACAGGTATTACACGGTAGATTATTACCAATCAGATAACGATAGATGGCCGCGCCGAGACAAGCGCCGATCAGTGGCGCAATAATCGGCACAATAAAGTACGGAATATCCCTTCCGCCGGTCATCGCGATATCGCCCCAACCCGCCATCCACGTAAACAGCTTCGGCCCAAAATCACGCGCCGGATTCATCGCAAAGCCGGTCAGCGGCCCGGTTGAAGCGCCAATTACCGCCACCAGCAGGCCGATCAGCAGCGGGGCCAGCGGCCCTTTCGGTACGCCGTTGCCGTCGTCGGTCAGCGCCATAATCATCCCCATCAGCATGGAGGTGATCACCACTTCAACCAGCGCCGCATGCCAGATGCTCAGCGATGCCGCCGGGTAGGTGCTGAAAATACTCGCCAGCTGCAGGCTCTCTACGCTGCCGCGCGCGATATGGTGGGCGGATTCAAACTCGGTAAACATCGTGCTGTACAGCACATAGGCCAGCACCGCGCCGCCAAAGGCGCCGGCAACCTGTGAAACGATATAGGGGAAAACTTTTCGTCCGGGAAAGCAGGCAAACAGCCATAAAGCGACGGTCACCGCCGGGTTGAGATGCCCGCCGGAGATCCCCGAAGTCAGATACACGGCAAGCGAGATCCCCAACCCCCAGATAATGCATATCTCCCACAGTCCGAGGCTGGCTCCCGCCACCTTTAACGCGCTCAGGCAGCCGATGCCGAAAAACAAAAATAGCCCGGTGCCCAAAAACTCGGCGGTACATTGCGCTTTTAACGAATCATTCATTATGACACCTTCTTAGCAGAGTTCGTGTCCTGACCAGCCAACATCCTGCTGGCAGTAGAGTACAACGGGCACCACTATATGAACTCCCGTCCGCAAATTGTTGGCAACCTGCTGACGGCAGCCTCCGGAAAATTCGGGCATCAATAACAAATTATTGTCATTAAATAACTCAGAATTGCATTGCTCACGCGCGGCTTTCGCAATTATGCCACCGCCATGGCATGCAAAAATATCGCTAAAACCAACTCATCGTTTTCCAACAAACATCACAAATCAGATTCTCTCGCATAGCAGATAAAATTAAAATCGTCATGAACAAATTTGTAAATATGGAATATACAAAACAAGATAATCACATCAGCACAAATAAAAATAACAAATAACATCAAACAGTTAAATAAATAAACGACAATTTTATATTATCCAATACCCACTATTTTTCCACCATCAAATTGAAGTCAGCCATTCTTTTTCCTCGCATCTTCTTATAGTCCCAACTATCGGAACACTCCATGCGAGGTCTTTATGCAACAAGAAGCACTAGGAATGGTAGAAACCAAAGGCTTAACCGCAGCCATAGAGGCCGCTGATGCAATGGTTAAGTCAGCCAATGTGATGTTAGTGGGCTATGAAAAGATTGGCTCCGGGCTGGTAACCGTCATCGTGCGCGGCGATGTTGGCGCGGTAAAAGCGGCCACCGATGCGGGTGCCGCCGCCGCACGTAACGTGGGTGAAGTGAAAGCCGTACACGTCATCCCACGCCCTCACACCGATGTAGAAAAAATCTTACCGAAGGGAATTAGCCAATGAGCAGCAATGAGCTGGTTGAACAGATCATGGCTCAGGTGATTGCCCGTGTGGCAACGCCGGAACAGCAGGCCATCCCTACTGAAAACCATCCAATACGAGAGACGGCTATGGCAGAAAAAAGCTGCAGTTTAACGGAATTTGTCGGGACCGCCATTGGCGACACCCTGGGTCTGGTTATCGCCAACGTCGATACCGCCCTGCTGGACGCGATGAAGCTTGAAAAGCGCTATCGCTCCATCGGCATTCTCGGCGCCCGTACCGGCGCAGGCCCGCACATTATGGCGGCGGACGAAGCGGTGAAAGCCACCAACACCGAAGTGGTCAGCATTGAGCTTCCGCGCGATACCAAAGGCGGTGCAGGCCACGGTTCGCTGATTATTTTAGGCGGCAACGACGTTTCCGACGTTAAGCGCGGGATTGAAGTTGCGCTGAAAGAGCTCGACCGCACCTTCGGCGATGTTTACGGCAATGAAGCCGGACATATCGAGCTGCAGTACACCGCCCGCGCCAGCTACGCCCTGGAAAAAGCCTTCGGCGCGCCGATTGGCCGCGCCTGCGGCATTATCGTCGGCGCACCGGCCTCCGTTGGCGTGCTGATGGCCGATACCGCCCTGAAGTCAGCCAACGTAGAAGTCGTGGCGTATAGCTCTCCGGCGCACGGCACCAGCTTCAGTAACGAAGCCATCCTGGTGATTTCCGGCGACTCCGGCGCGGTCCGCCAGGCAGTCACCTCCGCGCGCGAAATCGGTAAAACCGTCCTTGCGACCCTCGGTTCTGAACCGAAAAACGATCGCCCGTCCTACATCTGATACCCACGAGGCTGATTCATGAGATCGAAAAGATTTGAAGCACTGGCGAAACGCCCTGTGAATCAGGACGGCTTCGTTAAGGAGTGGATCGAAGAAGGCTTTATCGCGATGGAAAGCCCGAACGATCCGAAACCGTCGATAAAAATCGTTAACGGCGCGGTGACCGAGCTGGACGGGAAACCGGTGAGCGATTTTGACCTGATCGACCACTTTATCGCCCGCTACGGTATCAACCTGAATCGCGCCGAAGAAGTGATGGCGATGGATTCGGTCAAGCTGGCCAACATGCTGTGCGATCCGAACGTTAAACGCAGCGAAATCGTCCCGCTGACCACCGCGATGACGCCGGCAAAAATTGTCGAAGTGGTTTCGCATATGAACGTCGTTGAGATGATGATGGCGATGCAGAAAATGCGCGCCCGCCGCACCCCATCCCAGCAGGCGCACGTCACCAACGTCAAAGATAACCCGGTACAGATTGCTGCCGACGCCGCCGAAGGCGCATGGCGCGGATTTGACGAACAGGAAACCACCGTTGCGGTAGCGCGCTACGCGCCGTTCAACGCCATCGCGCTGCTGGTCGGCTCGCAGGTAGGCCGTCCGGGCGTACTGACTCAGTGCTCGCTGGAAGAAGCCACCGAGCTGAAGCTCGGCATGCTGGGCCACACCTGCTACGCCGAAACCATCTCTGTCTACGGTACCGAACCGGTCTTTACCGACGGCGACGACACGCCGTGGTCGAAGGGTTTCTTAGCCTCCTCCTACGCCTCTCGCGGTCTGAAAATGCGCTTCACCTCCGGCTCCGGCTCCGAAGTGCAGATGGGCTATGCCGAAGGCAAATCCATGCTTTACCTGGAAGCGCGCTGCATCTACATCACCAAAGCCGCGGGCGTACAGGGCCTGCAAAACGGTTCCGTTAGCTGCATCGGCGTGCCGTCTGCGGTGCCTTCCGGCATTCGCGCGGTGCTGGCGGAAAACCTGATCTGTTCGTCGCTGGATCTGGAGTGCGCCTCCAGTAACGACCAGACCTTCACCCACTCCGATATGCGTCGTACCGCGCGCCTGCTGATGCAGTTTCTGCCCGGGACCGACTTTATCTCTTCCGGTTATTCCGCGGTGCCGAACTACGACAACATGTTCGCCGGTTCCAACGAAGATGCCGAAGACTTTGACGACTACAACGTCATCCAGCGCGACCTGAAGGTGGACGGCGGTCTGCGTCCGGTTCGCGAAGAAGATGTTATTGCCATCCGTAATAAGGCTGCCCGCGCGCTGCAGGCCGTTTTTGCCGGAATGGGGCTGCCGCCGATTACCGATGAAGAAGTGGAAGCCGCGACCTACGCCCACGGTTCGAAAGATATGCCGGAGCGCAACATCGTCGAAGACATCAAGTTCGCCCAGGAAATCATCAATAAAAACCGCAACGGCCTGGAAGTAGTGAAAGCGCTGGCGCAGGGCGGGTTCACCGACGTGGCCCAGGACATGCTCAACATCCAGAAAGCCAAGCTGACCGGAGACTATCTGCATACCTCCGCAATTATCGTCGGCGATGGGCAGGTGCTGTCAGCCGTCAACGATGTTAATGACTATGCCGGTCCGGCAACGGGCTATCGCCTGCAGGGCGAACGCTGGGAAGAGATTAAAAACATCCCTGGCGCTCTTGATCCCAACGAGATTGATTAAGGGGTGAGAAATGGAAATTAATGAAAAATTGCTGCGCCAGATAATTGAAGACGTGCTCAGCGAGATGAAGGGCAGCGATAAACCCGTCTCGTTTACTGCGCCAGCGTCCTCCGCGGCGCCCCAGGCCACGCCGCCCGCCGGCGACGGCTTCCTGACGGAAGTGGGCGAAGCGCGTCAGGGTACCCAGCAGGACGAAGTGATTATCGCCGTCGGCCCGGCTTTCGGCCTGGCGCAGACCGTCAATATCGTCGGCATACCGCATAAGAGCATTTTGCGCGAAGTCATTGCCGGTATTGAAGAAGAAGGCATTAAGGCGCGCGTGATTCGCTGCTTTAAATCCTCCGACGTGGCCTTCGTCGCCGTTGAAGGCAATCGCCTGAGCGGTTCCGGCATCTCTATCGGCATCCAGTCAAAAGGCACCACGGTGATTCACCAGCAGGGGCTGCCGCCGCTCTCTAACCTGGAGCTGTTCCCCCAGGCGCCGCTGCTGACCCTGGAAACCTATCGCCAGATTGGTAAAAACGCCGCCCGCTATGCGAAACGCGAATCTCCGCAACCGGTCCCGACGCTGAACGACCAGATGGCGCGGCCAAAATACCAGGCGAAATCGGCCATTTTGCACATTAAAGAGACCAAGTACGTGGTGACGGGCAAAAACCCGCAGGAACTGCGCGTGGCGCTTTGATAAAGGATAACTCCATGAATACCGACGCAATTGAATCGATGGTGCGCGACGTATTAAGCCGCATGAACAGCCTGCAGGGCGAGGCGCCGACGGCGGCTCCGGCGGCAGGCGGCGCGTCCCGTAGCGCAAAGGTCAGCGACTACCCGTTGGCGAACAAGCACCCGGAATGGGTGAAAACCGCCACCAATAAAACGCTGGACGACTTTACGCTGGAAAACGTGCTGAGCAATAAAGTCACCGCCCAGGATATGCGTATCACCCCGGAAACCCTGCGCTTACAGGCTTCTATCGCCAGGGACGCGGGCCGCGACCGGCTGGCGATGAACTTCGAGCGCGCCGCCGAACTGACCGCGGTACCGGACGATCGCATTCTTGAAATCTACAACGCCCTCCGCCCCTATCGCTCGACGAAAGAGGAGCTACTGGCGATCGCCGACGATCTCGAAAGCCGCTATCAGGCGAAGATTTGCGCCGCTTTCGTTCGCGAAGCGGCCACGCTGTACGTCGAGCGTAAAAAACTCAAAGGCGACGATTAATTACAGGGGTATGTGATGCGATATATAGCTGGCATTGATATCGGCAACTCATCGACGGAAGTCGCCCTGGCGACTCTGAATGAGGCTGGCACGCTGACAATCACCCACAGCGCGCTGGCGGAAACCACCGGGATCAAAGGCACGTTGCGTAACGTGTTCGGCATTCAGGAAGCGCTCGCCCTCGTCGCAAAGCGCGCGGGGATCAATGTCAGCGATATCTCGCTCATCCGCATTAACGAAGCCACGCCGGTGATTGGCGATGTGGCGATGGAAACCATTACCGAGACCATCATCACCGAATCGACCATGATCGGTCATAACCCGAAAACGCCCGGCGGCGCGGGGCTTGGCGTGGGCATCACCATTACGCCGCAGGAGCTGTTAACCCGCCCGGCGGACGCGCCCTATATCCTGGTGGTGTCGTCGGCGTTCGATTTTGCCGATATCGCCAGCGTGATTAACGCTTCCCTGCGCGCCGGATATCAGATTACCGGCGTCATTTTGCAACGTGACGATGGCGTGCTGGTCAGCAACCGGCTGGAAAAACCGCTGCCGATTGTTGACGAAGTGCTGTACATCGACCGCATTCCGCTGGGAATGCTGGCGGCAATTGAGGTCGCCGTCCCGGGGAAGGTCATCGAAACGCTCTCTAACCCCTACGGCATCGCCACCGTATTCCACCTCAACGCCGAGGAGACGAAAAACATCGTCCCGATGGCTCGCGCGCTGATTGGCAACCGTTCCGCCGTGGTGGTCAAAACGCCATCCGGTGACGTCAAAGCGCGCGCGATACCCGCCGGTAACCTTGAGCTGCTGGCCCAGGGCCGGAGCGTACGCGTAGACGTTGCCGCTGGCGCCGAAGCCATCATGAAAGCGGTCGACGGCTGCGGCAAGCTCGATAACGTCACCGGCGAGTCGGGGACCAATATCGGCGGCATGCTGGAACACGTGCGCCAGACCATGGCCGAGCTGACCAACAAGCCCAGCAGCGAAATATTCATTCAGGACCTGCTGGCCGTCGATACCTCGGTGCCGGTGAGCGTCACCGGCGGTCTTGCCGGGGAGTTCTCGCTGGAGCAGGCCGTGGGCATCGCCTCAATGGTGAAATCGGATCGTTTGCAGATGGCGATGATTGCCCGCGAAATCGAGCAGAAGCTCAATATCGACGTGCAGATCGGCGGCGCCGAGGCCGAAGCCGCCATTCTGGGCGCGCTGACCACGCCGGGTACCACCCGACCGCTGGCGATCCTCGACCTCGGCGCAGGCTCCACCGATGCCTCCATCATCAACCCCAAAGGCGACATCATCGCCACTCACCTCGCCGGAGCTGGCGATATGGTGACGATGATTATTGCCCGCGAGCTGGGGCTGGAAGACCGCTATCTGGCGGAAGAGATCAAGAAGTATCCGCTGGCCAAGGTGGAAAGTCTGTTCCATTTACGCCACGAGGACGGCAGCGTGCAGTTCTTCTCCACGCCGCTGCCCCCCGCCGTATTCGCCCGCGTCTGCGTGGTGAAACCGGACGAACTGGTGCCGCTACCCGGCGACTTAGCGCTGGAAAAAGTACGCGCCATTCGCCGCAGCGCCAAAGAGCGGGTCTTTGTCACCAACGCCCTGCGCGCACTGCGTCAGGTCAGCCCCACCGGCAACATTCGCGATATTCCGTTCGTGGTGCTGGTCGGCGGTTCGTCGCTGGATTTCGAGGTCCCGCAGCTGGTCACCGATGCGCTGGCGCACTACCGCCTGGTTGCCGGGCGGGGAAATATTCGCGGCAGCGAGGGTCCCAGAAACGCGGTGGCCACCGGCCTGATTCTCTCCTGGCATAAGGAGTTCGCGCATGGACAGTAATCACAGCGCCCCGGCTATTGTGATCGCCGCCATCGACGGTTGCGACGGCCTGTGGCGCGACGTGCTGCTGGGTATCGAAGAGGAAGGCATTCCTTTCCTGCTCCAGCATCACCCGGCCGGGGATGTCGTGGACAGCGCCTGGCAGGCGGCGCGCAGCTCGCCGCTACTGGTGGGCATCGCCTGCGATCGCCATACGCTGGTCGTGCACTACAAGAATTTACCCGCATCGGCGCCGCTTTTTACGCTGATGCATCATCAGGACAGTCAGGCCCAACGTAACACCGGTAATAACGCGGCACGGCTGGTCAAAGGGATCCCGTTCCGGGATCTGAATAGCGAAGCAACAGGAGAACAGCAGTATGAATAACGCACTGGGACTGGTTGAAACAAAAGGGTTAGTAGGCGCCATTGAGGCCGCCGATGCGATGGTGAAATCGGCCAACGTGCAGCTGGTCGGCTACGAAAAAATTGGCTCGGGTCTGGTGACCGTCATGGTTCGCGGCGATGTCGGCGCGGTCAAAGCGGCGGTAGATGCGGGCAGCGCGGCGGCAAGCGTCGTAGGCGAAGTGAAATCCTGCCACGTGATCCCGCGTCCGCACAGCGACGTTGAGGCCATTTTACCGAAATCAGCCTGATTGATGGCGAATAAGGAGCACCGCGTGAAGCAATCACTGGGATTACTGGAAGTTTGTGGTCTGGCACTGGCTATTAGCTGCGCCGATATCATGGCGAAATCCGCTTCTATCACGCTGGTCGCCCTCGAAAAGACCAATGGTTCAGGCTGGACGGTCATTAAAATTACCGGTGATGTGGCCTCAGTACAGGCGGCCATCACCACCGGTGCACAGTTTGCCGAACAGCGAAACGGTCTGGTGGCTCATAAAGTCATCGCCAGACCCGGAGAAGGGATCCTGCCCGCAGAGGCTCCCCCACCCTCCGTCATGGAACCTGAGCCTGAAGAGTCAGAGACGGCTAATGTCGTTTCTGAAGCGCCAGCAGAAGAGCCCCTCCAGCAACAAGGCGTGGTCAGCTGCAACCTGTGCCTGGATCCCAAATGTCCGCGCCAGAAGGGCGAGCCGCGCACCCTTTGCATTCATCCCGGCAAGCGAGGTGAAGCGTAATGGATAAACAGCTTCTCGAATCAACGGTCAGTAAAGTCCTCGACGAGATGCGTCTGCGGCCCATTCCGCTGGGGGTTTCAAATCGTCATATCCACCTGTCGGCGTCGGATTATGAACGCCTGTTTCCTGGCCATCCCATCAGCGAGAAAAAAGCGCTGCTGCAGCCGGGACAGTACGCCGCGGAGCAAACCGTCACCCTGGTAGGGCCGAAGGGGCAGCTTAAAAATGTGCGCCTGCTCGGCCCACTGCGTTCGGTAAGCCAGGTGGAAATATCGCGTACCGATGCCAGAACCCTGGGGGTTGCGGCGCCGCTGAGAATGTCTGGCGATCTGAAAGGGACGCCGGGCATCCGTCTGGTCAGCCCCTATGGCGAACTGACGCTCTCGTCAGGGGTTATCGTCGCGCAGCGGCATATTCATATGTCGCCGCTCGATGCGCTGATCCTGCGGGTTTCCCACGGCGATAGGGTCTCCGTGGCCATTGAAGGCGACGAGCGCGGGCTGATTTTCAACAACGTGGCGATTCGCGTTTCACCGGATATGCGTCTCGAAATGCACATTGATACCGATGAAGCCAACGCCGCCGGCGCCGATAATCCGCAGGCCTTTGCCCGGCTGGTAGGCCCGCGATGAACGGCGAAGTTCTGCAGCGCATCGTAGAGGAAATCGTCTCCAGGCTGCAGCGTCGCGCCCACAGCACGGCGACGCTGAGCGTGGCGCAGCTGCGCGATGCCGACTGCCCCGGGCTGTTCAGCCAGCACGCCTCGCTGCGCATCCTGCTTGTCGACCTGCCGCTGCTGGGCCAGTTGACGGAGGCGGAAACCGACGATCCTGCGGCCCGGAAAATTCACGACGCGCTGGCTTTCGGCATCCGCGTGCAGCTCACCCTGCACAGCCAGCTGCTGCCGGTTATCCCGGTCAAAAAACTGGCGCGCCTGCCGACGATCTTCACCGACGAGCGCGGGCTGCCGCTGATCCTGCACGCAGGATCGGTGCTGAGCTATCGCGACGTCGCGCAGCTGGGCCAGGGTCGCCTGGTTATCCACCGCAAATGCATCGTGACCGCGCTGGCGCGTGAAGCGGCACAGGCGCGGCATATTCAATTAATAAAGCAGGAGTAAATCATGCATCTGGCACGAGTCACGGGCGCGGTTGTCTCCACGCAAAAATCGCCTTCCCTGATCGGCAAAAAGCTGCTGCTGGTGCGGCGGGTCAGCGCCGATGGCGAGCTTCCCGCCTCGCCGACCTCCGGCGATGAAGTCGCCGTGGATTCCGTCGGCGCGGGGATCGGCGAGCTGGTTCTGCTCAGCGGCGGCTCCAGCGCCAGGCACGTTTTTTCCGGGCCAAACGAGGCCATCGACCTCGCCGTTGTCGGCATTGTCGATACGCTTTCACGTTAAGGAGCGAATATGGCGATTTATACCCGAACGGGCGACGCTGGCACCACCTCACTCTTTACCGGCCAGCGGGTGAGTAAAACCCACCCGCGGGTTGAAGCCTACGGCACGCTGGATGAGCTGAACGCCGCGCTGAGCCTGTGCGCCTGCGCCGCCGCGGATGAAAATCACCGCGCCTTACTTGAGGCCATCCAGCAGCAGCTTTTTTGGTTTAGCGCAGAACTGGCCAGCGACAGCGAACGGCCGTCGCCGAAACAGCGCTACATCAGCAGCGAAGAGATTTCCGCTCTGGAAGCCGCCATCGATCGGGCCATGGCCCGCGTCGAGCCGCTGCACAGCTTTATTTTACCCGGCCGCTGCGAAGCCGCGAGCCGCCTGCATTTTGCCCGCACGCTGGCCCGCCGGGCCGAACGGCGACTGGTTGAGCTGGCGGCGGAAGTCAACGTGCGCCAGGTGCTGATGCGCTACATCAATCGCTTGTCAGACTGCCTGTACGCCCTGGCGCGCGCGGAAGATAGCGATGCGCACCAGAACAACATCATTCGTGAAGTGAGCCGGCGCTATCTGGCCGCCACTCTACCGAGCCGCAGCAAGGAGAAGACGCCCCTGGCCCTTTCATTCCACGATCTGCACCAGCTCACCCGCGCCGCCGTTGAGCGCGCGCAGCAGCTTCAGGTGCCGGTGGTGATCAGCATCGTTGACGCACACGGCACCGAAACCGTGACCTGGCGGATGCCGGACGCCCTGCTGGTCAGCAGCGAACTGGCGCCGAAAAAAGCCTGGACCGCGGTGGCGATGAAAACGGCGACCCATGAGCTGAGCGAGGCCGTTCAGCCGGGCGCCGCGCTTTATGGCCTCGAAACGCATTTGCAGGGAAAAGTGGTGACCTTTGGCGGCGGTTACGCCCTGTGGCGCGACGGCTCATTAATTGGGGGTCTTGGCATCAGCGGCGGCAGCGTTGAACAGGACATGGATATCGCACAGACCGCCATCGCGGCCATTAACGTGGGAACTCATCAATGAATACTTCTGAACTCGAAACGCTTATTCGCACCATTCTTAGCGAACAGTTAACCCCAGCCCAAACGCCAAACCCGGCGCAGGGCAAAGGGATTTTTCAGTCCGTGAGCGAGGCCATTGATGCCGCGCATCAGGCGTTCTTACGTTATCAGCAGTGCCCGCTAAAAACCCGCAGCGCCATCATTAGCGCAATGCGTCAGGAGCTGACGCCGCATCTGGCCGCCCTGGCGGAAGAGAGCGCCAATGAAACGGGGATGGGCAACAAAGAAGATAAATTTTTGAAAAACAAAGCCGCGCTCGACAACACGCCGGGCGTGGAAGATCTCACCACCACGGCGCTGACCGGCGACGGCGGCATGGTGCTGTTTGAGTATTCGCCATTTGGCGTTATCGGGTCGGTCGCACCGAGCACCAACCCGACGGAAACCATCATTAATAACAGCATCAGCATGCTGGCGGCGGGCAATAGCGTCTACTTCAGCCCGCATCCGGGAGCAAAAAAGGTCTCTCTGAAGCTGATTAGCATGATTGAAGAGATTGTTTTCCGCTGCTGCGGCATCCGCAATCTGGTGGTCACCGTGGCGGAACCGACATTTGAAGCCACCCAGCAGATGATGGCCCATCCGCGCATTGCGGTTCTGGCCATTACCGGCGGCCCGGGTATTGTGGCGATGGGCATGAAGAGCGGTAAGAAAGTCATTGGCGCTGGCGCGGGTAACCCGCCCTGCATCGTTGATGAAACGGCGGATCTGGTTAAAGCGGCGGAAGATATCATCAACGGCGCCTCGTTCGATTACAACCTACCCTGCATTGCCGAGAAGAGCCTGATTGTGGTGGAGAGCGTCGCCCAACGTCTGGTGCAGCAAATGCAAACCTTCGGCGCGCTGCTGCTGAGCCCTGCCGACACCGACAAACTCCGCGCCGCCTGCCTGCCTGAAGGCCAGGCGAATAAAAAACTGGTCGGCAAAAGCCCATCGGCCATGCTGGAAGCGGCCGGCATCGCCGTTCCGGCGAAAGCGCCGCGTCTGCTGATAGCGCTGGTTAACGCCGACGATCCGTGGGTCACCAGCGAGCAGCTGATGCCGATGCTGCCGATAGTGAAAGTTAGCGATTTCGATAGCGCGCTGGCCCTGGCGCTGAAGGTTGAAGAGGGACTGCATCATACCGCCATTATGCACTCGCAGAACGTGTCGCGCCTGAACCTCGCGGCCCGCACCCTGCAAACCTCGATATTCGTCAAGAACGGCCCCTCTTATGCCGGGATCGGCGTCGGCGGCGAAGGCTTTACCACCTTTACTATCGCCACGCCGACCGGTGAAGGGACAACCTCGGCGCGCACGTTTGCCCGCTCCCGTCGCTGCGTGCTGACCAACGGCTTTTCCATTCGCTAACCGAGGTCGCGATGAAGACTTTCTCACTACAAACGCGATTGTACAGCGGTCAGGGTAGCCTGGCGGTGCTCAAGCGCTTTACCAACAAGCACATCTGGATTATCTGCGATGGCTTTCTTGCGCGCTCGCCGCTGCTGGAAACCCTGCGTCAGGCGTTGCCCGCAGATAACCGCATTAGCGTCTTTAGCGAGATAACCCCGGATCCCACTATCCACACCGTGGTACAGGGCATTGCGCAAATGCAGGCCCTGCAGCCGCAGGTGGTCATCGGCTTCGGCGGCGGATCGGCAATGGATGCGGCGAAAGCTATCGTCTGGTTCAGTCAGCAGAGCGGCATCAGCATCGAAACCTGCGTGGCCATACCGACCACCAGCGGTACCGGTTCAGAAGTGACCAGCGCCTGCGTAATTAGCGATCCGGATAAAGGCATCAAGTACCCGCTGTTCAACAATGCGCTCTATCCCGATATGGCGATCCTTGACCCGGAGCTGGTGGTCAGCGTGCCGCCGCAGATTACGGCCAACACCGGCATGGACGTGCTGACCCACGCGCTGGAGGCGTGGGTCTCTCCGCACGCCAGCGACTTTACCGACGCGCTGGCGGAAAAAGCCGCCAAACTGGTGTTCCAGTATCTGCCCACGGCGGTGGAAAAAGGCGACTGCGTGGCGACGCGCGGGAAAATGCACAATGCCTCAACGCTTGCCGGGATGGCGTTCAGCCAGGCGGGGCTGGGGCTTAACCATGCTATCGCCCACCAGCTTGGCGGGCAGTTTCATCTGCCGCACGGGCTGGCCAACGCGCTGCTGTTAACCGCGGTTATCCGCTTTAACGCCGGTCATCCGCGCGCCGGAAAACGCTACGCGCGGCTGGCCAAAGCCTGCGGCTTTTGTCCGGCAGACGCCAGCGATAGTACGGCGATCAATGCGCTGATCCAGCAAATCGAACGGCTCAAGCAGCGCTGTGCGCTGCCGTCACTGGCGGTCGCGCTGAAAGAGGGACGTACCGCGTACTCAGCGCGCATTCCGGCCATGGTGCAGGCCGCACTGGCTGACGTGACCTTGCGCACGAATCCTCGCCCGGCCAGCGCCGGGGAAATTCAGGAACTGCTGGAGGAACTGCGATGAGTACCGCCCTCAACGCTGTTGAAATGCCCTGGAGCGCCGATGAAATCCGCGAGCGCGTGCGCGCAGCGGGCGTCGTCGGCGCGGGCGGCGCGGGTTTTCCCGCCCACGTGAAGCTGCAGGCGCAGGTGGAGATCTTTCTGGTTAACGCCGCCGAGTGCGAACCGATGCTCAAGGTCGATCAGCAGCTAATGTGGCAGCAGGCTGCACGTCTGGTACGCGGCGTGCAGTACGCGATGACGGCAACCGGCGCGCGCGAAGGGGTGATTGCCCTGAAAGAGAAATACCGCCGGGCTATCGACGCCCTTACCCCGCTGCTGCCTGCCGGTATTCGCCTGCATATTCTGCCGGATGTCTATCCCGCAGGCGATGAGGTGCTGACTATCTGGTTGGCTACCGGTCGCCGGGTCGCACCCGCCGCGCTGCCGGCCAGCGTTGGGGTCGTGGTGAATAATGTACAAACGGTTCTCAACATGGCCCGTGCGGTTGAGCAGCAGTTTCCGGTGACCCGCCGCACGCTGACCGTTAACGGCGCGGTCGCCCGACCGCTGACCGTCACCGTCCCCATCGGCATGTCGCTGCGCGAAGTGCTGGCGCTGGCGGGCGGCGCGACGGTCGACGACCCCGGTTTTATTAACGGCGGCCCGATGATGGGCGGCCTGATTACCTCGCTGGATAACCCGGTGACCAAAACTACCGGCGGCCTGCTGGTGCTGCCCAAAAGCCATCCGCTTATCCAGCGGCGGATGCAGGACGAGCGCACGGTGCTTTCCGTGGCCCGTACCGTCTGCGAACAGTGCCGACTGTGTACCGATCTCTGCCCACGGCATCTGATCGGCCACGAACTCTCCCCGCACCTGCTGGTGCGGGCGGTGAACTTTCATCAGGCCGCCACGCCCCAGCTGCTGCTGAGCGCCCTCACCTGTTCGGAATGCAACGTCTGCGAAAGCGTGGCCTGCCCGGTGGGGATCTCGCCGATGCGCATCAACCGCATGCTAAAACGCGAGCTGCGCGCGCAAAACCAACGCTACGAAGGTCCGCTCTATCCCGCGGACGAAATGGCGAAATATCGCCTGGTGCCGGTGAAGCGACTGATCGCCAAACTGGGGCTGAGCCCCTGGTATCAGGAGGCGCCGCTGGTGGAGGACGAACCGCCAGTAGAAGAAGTGATTTTACAGCTGCGCCAGCATATCGGCGCCGGTGCGGTGCCGAATGTCACTGTCGGGGAGCGCGTTACGCGCGGGCAATGCATTGCCGATGTTCCGGCAGGCGCATTAGGCGCGCCGGTTCACGCCAGCATTGACGGCGTTGTTACGGCCATCAGCGAACAGGCCATCACGGTGATAAGAGGTTAACCATGTCTCAGGCTATAGGAATTTTAGAACTCACCAGCATTGCCAAAGGGATGGAGCTGGGCGACGCGATGCTAAAAAGCGCCAGCGTTAATCTGCTGGTCAGCAAAACCATCTGTCCGGGTAAGTTTCTGCTGATGCTCGGCGGCGATATCGGCGCTGTCCAGCAGGCCATTGAAACCGGTACGTCGCAGGCCGGCGAGATGCTTGTCGACAGTCTGGTGCTGGCAAATATCCATCCCAGCGTACTTCCGGCCATCAGCGGCCTGAACAGCGTCGATAAGCGTCAGGCGGTAGGCATCGTCGAAACCTGGAGCGTGGCGGCCTGCATTAGCGCCGCGGACCGGGCGGTGAAAGGCTCAAACGTCACCCTGGTACGAGTGCATATGGCGTTCGGCATCGGCGGTAAATGCTACATGGTGGTGGCAGGCGACGTTTCTGACGTCAATAACGCCGTGACGGTCGCCAGCGAAAGCGCGGGCGAAAAAGGGCTGCTGGTTTACCGTTCGGTGATCCCACGCCCGCATGAAGCCATGTGGCGACAGATGGTGGAGGGGTGATGGAAAGGCAGCCGACAACGGATCGCATGATTCAGGAATACGTCCCCGGGAAACAGGTGACCCTCGCGCACCTGATTGCCAATCCCGGGAAAGATCTCTTTAAAAAACTGGGCCTGCAGGATGCGGTTTCCGCCATTGGCATCCTCACCATTACGCCCAGCGAGGCGTCGATTATCGCCTGCGATATCGCCACCAAATCCGGCGCGGTGGAGATTGGTTTTCTCGACCGCTTTACCGGCGCCGTGGTGCTGACCGGCGACGTTTCCGCCGTTGAGTATGCTCTCAAGCAGGTGACGCGCACGCTGGGTGAAATGATGCAGTTCACTACTTGTACGATCACCCGGACATAACGCGATGAAACGTCTGATGCTTATCGGTCCCAGCCAGTGTGGGAAAACCTCGCTGACTCAGGGCCTGCGCGGCGAAGCGCTCCATTACAAGAAAACCCAGGCTATTGAATGGTCCCCGATGGCTATCGACACGCCGGGCGAATATCTGGAGAACCGCTGCCTGTATAGCGCTCTGCTGACCAGCGCCTGCGAGGCCGACGTTATTGCCCTGGTGCTGAACGCCGACGCCCAGTGGTCGCCGTTTTCTCCGGGTTTTACCGCTCCGATGAACCGCCCGACGATTGGCCTGGTCACTAAAGCTGACCTCGCTGACCCGCAGCGTATCTCGCTTATCGGAGAGTGGCTTACGCTGGCCGGTGCCCGGCAGATTTTTGTTACCAGCGCGCTGAACAATTCAGGTCTCGACGCAGTGCTGGATTTTCTGAATTCGAAGGAACCTCTATGTCTTACAAAATAATGGCCATTAACGCCGGCAGCTCATCGTTAAAATTCCAGCTGCTGGAGATGCCTCAGGGCGATATGCTCTGCCAGGGATTGATCGAGCGTATCGGCATGGCAAATGCCCAGGTGACCCTCAAAACGCCGGCGCAAAAATGGCAGGAAACGGCGCCCGTAGCCGATCACCGTGAAGCCGTCACCCTGCTGCTGGAAAAGCTTCTCGACCATCGGATTATCCAGAGTTTGCGGGATATCGATGGCGTCGGCCACCGCGTGGCGCACGGCGGGGAGCGCTTTAAAGATTCGACGCCGGTGACCGATGAGACCTTAGCGGAAATCGAGCGCCTGGCGGAGCTGGCCCCGCTGCATAATCCGGTCAACGCGCTGGGCATTAACGTTTTCCGCCAGCTGCTGCCCGACGCGCCGTCAGTGGCGGTGTTTGATACCGCTTTTCACCAGACGCTGGACGAGCGCGCGTTTATCTATCCGCTGCCCTGGCGCTACTACAGCGAGTTGGGCATTCGCCGTTACGGCTTCCACGGCACCAGCCACAAGTACGTTAGCGCGACGCTGGCGGAAAAGCTGGGCGTACCGTTGAGCGCTCTGCGCGTGGTGTGCTGCCATCTCGGCAACGGCAGCAGCGTTTGCGCAATCAAAGGCGGGCGCTCGGTTAACACCTCAATGGGCTTTACGCCGCAGTCCGGCGTGATGATGGGCACCCGCAGCGGCGATATCGATCCGTCGATTCTACCGTGGCTGGCGCTGCATGAGGGAAAAACGCCGGAGCAGCTTAATCAGCTGCTGAATAACGAGTCCGGCCTGCTGGGGGTTTCCGGCATCTCGCACGATTATCGCGATGTCGAGCAGGCGGCGGACGGCGGTAATCGTCAGGCAGCCCTGGCGCTCTCGCTGTTTGCCGAGCGCATTCGCGCCACCATCGGCAGCTATATTATGCAGATGGGCGGCCTGGACGCGCTGATCTTTACCGGCGGCATCGGCGAAAACTCCGCCCGCGCCAGGAGCGCCATCTGCCATAACCTGAATTTCCTCGGGCTGTCGGTCGATGAAGAGAAAAACCAGCACAACGCTACCTTTATTCAGGCCGAAAATGCGATGGTCAAAGTGGCGGTCATCAATACTAATGAAGAGCTGATGATTGCCCGCGATGTGATGCGCCTGGCGCTGCCGCAGGCGCACGAGCTGGCGGTGTCGGTATAAACGGCGCCTCTCCCCTTGCGGAGAATCATGGTAACCGGCGAATCGCCGTGCCACTATGCGCCCTGGCGAAGGTAAGCGGAAAGGTGAAAACGTGGCCGTTGCACAATGTCCCGCCTCGTGCGGAGAACTTATCCAGGGCTGGATCCTCGGCAGCGAGAAGCTGGTCTCCTGCCCGGTGGACTGGTACAGCACCGTCGAGGTCGAGACCGGCACGCCGCGAAACGATGAGCGGCCACTGTCGCGGGCGATGGTCGACCAGCTGCTGGCCCACTGGGGCTACCCGGCGGCGCTGAGTCAGCAGATCCGCATCACCCTGCACTCGACGATCCCGGTCGCCAAAGGGATGGCCAGCAGCACCGCCGATATCGCCGCCACCGCGGCGGCTACCGCCCATCATCTGGGCCACGCGCTGGATGAGCCGACGCTGGCGCGCCTGTGCGTCGCACTGGAGCCCACCGACAGCACCCTGTTCCGCCAGCTGACGCTGTTCGACCATAATACCGCCGCCACGCAGATTGCCTGTGACAGCCAGCCTCAGCTCGATCTGCTGGTGCTGGAAAGCCCCGCTACGCTGCTGACCACCGATTACCACCGACTTCCCCGGCTTGAAAAGCTGCACGCCTACTCCGCGTCTCTGCAGCTAGCCTGGGAGAAAGTTCAGCTAGCCTGCGAGACGGATAATCCCCGGCGGATGGGAGAGGCCGCGACGCTGAGCGCCGTCGCCAGCCAGCATCTGTTACCAAAGCCGGGGTTTGATACGCTGCGGGGGCTGGTGGAAGAGTGCGATTTATACGGTATTAACGTGGCGCACAGCGGCAGCGTAGTCGGCCTGATGCTCGACCGTCAACGTCACGACATTGAGTATTTACAGCGACGGCTGGAAGAGACGCGACTTAGCGAGCTCTGGCCCAGGCAGCACCTGCTGCGCATGGTGCAGGGCGGCGTCGAACTGCGCTAACGCTGCCGCAGCTATGCCCCGGAGGCGGCGCTGCGCGCCTTATCCGGGCTACCGACCCGCAGACGGCTATGAACCCGTAGCCCGGCTAAGCACAGCGCGAGCCGGGAAGAACCGCAGACGAACAATAGCGGCAGACATCTACTCGTTAAATACCCGCCTGAAGGCCGTCAGCAGCCGGGTATTTTCCTGCTGGCTGCGGATCGCGACGCGAAAGTAGCGCCCGTCGAGCCCTGGATAATTGGCACAGCTGCGGATCAGGATGTTCTGCTGCAGCATCGCGTATTGCAGATCCAGATCTGCAACGTCGCAGCGCAGAAACAGATAGTTTGCCTGTCCGGGATAGACCGTCAGGCCGGGAATATGGCGCAGTTGATGATAAAAGCGCTGCCCTTCCTCCGCCAGCCACTGCCAGGTTTTCTGCTGGTAGGCGCTATCCTGGAGAATGATCTCCCCCGCCAGGGCGGCAAAAGCATTTATCGACCACGGCATTTGTCGCTCGCGCATTCTTGCCACCGCCCGCGCATCGCCATTGACCAGATACCCCAGGCGCAGGCCAGGTATGGCATAAAATTTGGTGAGCGAACGCAGCACCCACACGTGCGGATTGTGGGCCAGAAGCGGAATAAATCCCGGCTCATCGGGGATAAAATCGATAAACGCCTCATCGAGGATCAGGGCGATGTCCAGCGACTGACAGCGTTCAGCAATCAGCGCCAGCAGTCGACGATCGGGCAGCAGGCCGGTTGGGTTGTTCGGCGTGCAGAGAAATAAGCAGTCCAGATCCGGCGTCAGGGCGTCAAGAATCGCTCCGGTGAGCTGCCAGCCATCCTCCTCGCGCAGCAGAAATTCCCGCACCGCGCACTCCACCGACTGCAGCGCCCGGCGATATTCGGCAAAACCCGGAGTGACGATCATCGCCTGGCGCGGTTTCAGCCCCTGAACCAGGGTAAAAATCGCTTCAGTTTCGCCGTTTCCTGCAAGGATCGACGACGCAGGAATATGATGATGTTCCGCCAGCGCAAGGTGCAGCTGCTGATACTCAACGTCGGGATAGCGTTCAGCGCAGTCCATATTGTTGAGAATTGCGCGCTTTAAACTTTCCGGCATTCCCAGCGGATTGATGTTGGCGCTAAAATCCAGCAGCTCGTTGGGGGCAATGCCCAGCAGGGCGGCGGCCTCGCGGATATTGCCGCCATGGGCGCTTTTCAGTAAGGCCATATCCTTTTCCTGTGTGGTTATCCACGCCGGGCCAGCGTCGCGCCGTCGGCGAAGTACGCTTTAATCCCGGCAAGGATCGACTCGGCCACCTCCTGCTGGAATTTGGCCGTTTTCAGCTTCCGCTCCTCTTCCACGTTACTGATAAACGCCGTCTCCACCAGAATGGAGGGGATATCAGGCGCCTTGAGCACCGCAAAGCCCGCCTGCTCTACCCGATTTTTGTGCAGATTATTGATGTTACCCATTTTCTCCAGCACCGCCTTACCAAATTTGAGGCTGTCGGCGATGGTGAGGGACTGCACCATATCGAACATGGTGTGGTCGACATAGCGATCGCCGCTCTTGCTGACCCCACCGATCAGATCCGAGGCGTTCTGCGTCTGGGCGAGATATTTTGCCGCGGTACTGGTGGCTCCCTTGGTGGAGAGCGCAAACACCGAGGAGCCGCTGGGCTGGCGGCTGGTAAAGGCGTCGGCGTGAATCGATACGAACAGGTCGGCGCGCTGCTTCTGCGCCTTGGCGACACGCACCTTCAACGGGATAAACACGTCTTCGTTGCGGGTCATATAGGCCTTCATATTGCCTTCTTTGTCGATCAGCGCCCGCAGGCGACGGGCAATCTGCAGCACCACGTCTTTCTCGCGGGTGCGATACTTGCCCACAGCGCCCGAATCTTCGCCGCCGTGGCCGGGATCGAGCATAATGACAATCGGCCGATCGCGCCCGGCTTTGCCCGGCTGCGGCCCGCTTTGCGCCGGCGGTACCTGACGCTGCAGATCGCCTTTGTTGTAATCCTCGAGCAGCGCCAGCAGCGGATCCTGCACATCGGTGGCGTTGGCGGGGTAAAGATCCATCACCAGACGCTCTTTAAAGCCGGCCACCGGCGCAAGGGCAAACAGCTGCGGCTTAACGTTCTGCTTGAGCTCGAAGACCATGCGCACGGTTTGCGGATCAAACTGGCCCACGCGGGCGGACTTAATAAAGGGATCGTCATCGCGGATCTGCCCCCCCATGCCTTTCAGCACCGAGTTCAGATTAACCCCTTCCAGATCCACCACCACCCGTTCCGGATTACTGAGGGCAAACTGCCGGTATTTCAGCACATGATTCGATTCCACCGTGACGCGCGTGTAGGTCGATGCAGGCCAGACGCGAACGGCAACCACCCGCGCGGCGGCGGCCAGCCCAACGGGGCTCACGCTCATTAACCACATGGCGCCCGCGCCCTGCAGCAGACGGCGACGGCTTAATCCAGAGTTGTTTCCCGACATGCCACTCCCAAGCAATAAAACGCATTTATACCCAAAACAAACAGATTGACCAGAAACTTTAACGAAAGGCATATAACCTGTCATCTATAAAAGGGTAAACATTCATTGACACCCTGCGCCGGGTCACATGTTTTTCAGGGCTTAGCCTCAAATTGGGGCTTGCGTTTAACGGCAAAACAGAATAAAAATACAATAATTACGAATAATCATGCATTGAGGGTTTGTCATGGTGAAGGAACGTCGCACTGAACTGGTAGAAGGATTCCGCCATTCTGTTCCCTATATTAATGCCCATCGGGGAAAAACGTTTGTCATCATGCTGGGCGGCGAAGCCATTGAGCATGAAAATTTCTCAAATATTGTCAATGACATAGGGTTATTGCATAGCCTGGGCATTCGCCTGGTGGTGGTCTATGGCGCCCGCCCGCAGATTGACGCTAACCTCGCCGAGCACCATCACGAGCCGGTCTATCACAAGCAGACGCGAGTGACTGACGCCAAAACGCTGGAGCTGGTTAAGCAGGCGGCGGGGATGCTGCAGCTGGAGATCACCGCCCGCCTGTCGATGAGCCTCAACAACACCCCGCTGCAGGGAGCCCATATCAACGTCGTCAGCGGCAACTTTATCATTGCCCAGCCGCTGGGCGTTGATGACGGCGTTGATTATTGCCACAGCGGCCGCATTCGCCGCATTGACGAAGAGGCGATTCATCGCCAGCTCGACAGCGGCGCCATTGTGCTGATGGGGCCGGTCGCGGTGTCGGTTACCGGCGAAAGCTTTAACCTGACTTCGGAAGAGATCGCCACCCAGTTGGCCATCAAGCTGAAAGCAGAGAAAATGATCGGCTTCTGTTCTTCGCAAGGGGTTTACAACCAGGCCGGGGAAATTGTCTCCGAACTGTTCCCCAATGAAGCGCAGGCCCGCGTCGAAGAGCTGGAAGCGGACGAAGATTATAACTCCGGTACCGTGCGCTTCCTGCGCGGGGCCGTGAAGGCCTGCCGCAGCGGCGTGCGGCGCTGCCACCTGATCAGCTATCAGGAAAATGGCGCGCTGCTGCAGGAGCTATTCTCACGCGACGGCATCGGCACCCAGATCGTCATGGAGAGCGCAGAGCAAATCCGTCGGGCGACCATCAACGATATCGGCGGAATTCTCGAGCTGATAAGCCCGCTGGAACAGCAGGGCATCCTGGTGCGCCGCTCCCGCGAGCAGCTGGAGATGGAGATCGACAAATTCACTATTATTCAGCGCGATAACACCACTATCGCCTGCGCCGCCCTCTATCCTTTCCCGGAAGAGAAGATCGGCGAAATGGCCTGCGTGGCGGTGCATCCGGATTACCGGAGCTCGTCGCGGGGAGAGGTGCTGCTGGAGCGCATTGCCGCCCAGGCCAGACAGATGGGGCTGAGCAAGCTGTTTGTGTTAACCACCCGCAGCATCCATTGGTTCCAGGAGCGCGGCTTCACGCCGGTGGATATCGACCTGCTGCCGGAGAGTAAAAAGCAGATGTATAACTATCAGCGCCGGTCGAAGGTGCTGATGGCCGACCTCGCTTAAGCCCTTCTTCGCTGTTGCTAACGGCCCGGGATAAAACGGCGTTTATCGCTCCCCGGGCCTGTCCCCTGCTACGCCTGGCCGGCACGCTGTCTGCGGCTCGCGGGTAGAATTCTGCTTTTCGCGTAGACCCTTTACCTCGCTGGCTCACCGATATGCGCCCAGCCGTCGAGGAGCGTCGTCACGCTACCCGTCGCCCAAACGCGGCATCTCAGGGGGCTTTGTGCCCGGCGAAGATCTCCGTCAGGCCGCTTCGCCGCTCGGTTCGCGTCACAATGGCCTGGGAGAGCACCTGCTCGTCGGCATAGAGCGACAACCGCTGTTTCGCGCGGGTGATCGCGGTGTAGACCAGTTCGCGCGTCACCAGCGGGACGCTGCGCGCCGGCAGGATCAGCGCCGCATGGTCGAACTCCGATCCCTGCGATTTATGCACGGTCATCGCCCAGGCGGTATCATGCTCCGGCAGGCGGCTCGGCTGCACCGACTTGATGGCGCCGTCGGGCATCAGGAACCACACCCTCAGCTCGCCGTTGCGCTCCAGCGCTATCCCGATATCGCCATTAAACAGTCCCAGCGCGCTGTCGTTGCGCGCGATCATAATCGGCCGGCCGTCATACCAGCGGGAGTGGCGCGGCAGGGCGATCGCCCGCTGACGGTTGAGCCGCTGCTCCAGCCGCTCATTGACGCCGCTCACGCCGTACGGCCCTTCCCGCAGCGCGCACAGCAGCTGAAATTCGCTGAAGGCGGCCAGCATCGCCTGCGGTTCCGCCCGCTCGCGGCGCAGCTGCAGGTAGCGCTCATAGCCCTGCTGTGCCGCGCCGAGCATGGCTTCGTACTCTTCGGTCGTGCTGAGGGGATGAAGCGCGATATCGTCAAACGGCTGGCACAGCGTGGCCTTCACCTCCGCGCGCGCGCCAGCGTTCACCGCCCGCGCCAGGCTCCCAATGCCGGAGTGACTGCCGAAGCGATAGCTCTTTTGCAGCAGGCACAAGCTATCTCTCAGCGCGCCAGCGATAGCCCCCTCGCCCGCCGGTACCGGCGAACCGGTCAGCCGGGTCAGCTCCTGCGCCCGCGCGGCGGTATAGCCCGAACTCGCCCAGGCGCAGATATCCCCCAGCACCGCCCCCGCTTCCACGGAGGCCAGCTGGTCGCGATCGCCGAGGAAGATCACCCGCCCGTGAGCCGGCAGCGCGTCGATGAGCCGCGACATCATCGGCAGGTCGATCATCGAGGCTTCATCCACCACCAGCACGTCCAGATGCAGCGGGTTGCCGGCGTGATAGCGCATGCGCTGGCTGCCGGGCTGGGCGCCCAGCAGACGGTGCAGCGTGCTGGCCTCGGTGGGAATCAACGCTTTCTGCGCGTCGGTCAGCGGCAGTTTTCTCAACGCCGCGCCCAGCGATTCGGTCAGGCGCGCCGCCGCTTTCCCCGTCGGCGCCGCCAGGCGAATACGACAGCGCGGACTGTCTTCAATCTGGATTAGCGCCGCCAGAAGTTTGGCCACGGTGGTGGTCTTCCCGGTCCCGGGACCGCCGGAGATCACCGAGATGCGGCGGGTCAGCGCCACCGCCGCGGCCACTTTTTGCCAGTCGGTTTCGCCGGTGGCAGGGAACAGAGCGTTCAGGGTTGACGCCAGCCGGGCCTCATCCATCTCCAGCACCCGGTTGGCTTCGTTGAAGAAGCGGGCGACGGTCAGCTCGTTGCGCCACATCCGGTTCAGATAGAGCCGTTCGCCGCATAAGATCATCGGCGCCGGGGCATCGCCGCCGCTCACCGCCGACGAAGCGAGCAGCAGCGCGGGCCAGTCTTCCGGCGCGCCGGCTTCGTCCAGCAGCCGATCGCGGATCTCCCCCGCTTTCCCGCCGAGCGCCTCGTCGCCGCTCAGCCGCGAGAGCGGCAGGCATACGTGCCCCTCGCCGGCGTCCCGGCTCAGCAAGGCCGCCGCCAGCTTGACCGCCGGCGGGTCGTTTTGCGCCACCATCAGAGCAAACTGGACGTCCAGCGGCCGCAGCAGACGCTGCTCCACCGCCGCCAGCAGTAGTTGTTCGAAAGTCATGAGGCCTCCTCCTGAGTTTCTCCGGCAAACAGCTGATCCAGACCGTCAATCAGCGGTCGCACCGGCCGGGTGGTGAAGATCCCCTGCCCCCCCTCCTGCCCGTCCATGCCGCGCAGAAAGAGATAAATCACGCCGCCGAAGTGGCGGTCATAGTCGTAATCGGCCAGCCGGTGGCGCAGATAGCGGTGGAGCGCCAGGCTGTACAGCTGATACTGCAGATCGTAGCGGTGAGCCCGCATCGCCTGCTCCATCGCGGGCCGGGTATAGGCCTCGCGATCTTCCCCCAGCCAGTTCGATTTGTAATCCAGCAGGTAATAGCGGCCTTCATGGCGGAAGACCAGATCGATAAAGCCCTTCAGCATGCCGCGCACCTGGCGGAAATCCAGCGGCGGCGTGTCGGCGGAAAGGGGATCGTACTGGCGGATAAGCGCGTCAAGGCGCTCCGCCGTCAGCAGCTGGGCGATGGGCAGGTAAAATGCCATCTCCACCTGTTTATCCCGCGCCGCCAGCTGATTGAGCGCGATATCCGGCCCCGGCAGACGGGTCTGCAGCACGCCCCCCAGCCAGTCGGTCAGCACCGGCGCCCACTGCGCGTCAAACCCGCTCAGCTGTAGTTTCTCCGCCATCCACCCGTCCGGTACCGGCTGGGTAAAGTCCAGCTCCTCAAACAGACTGTGCAGGAAGGTTCCCGGCGCGGCGCCGCGCGGAAACTGGTGCGGGGTCAGCTGCGGATCTTCCACGACTTCGCCGACGCCGGCGGCATCGACATCCAGACGCGGCAGCAGATCCTGTGCGCCGCTGAAACCATGCTGCTGCAGCCCGGAATAGCTGGTCACCCGCCAGTCGTCGGCGATGCGGCGCTGCAGCTCGCGCGCCGACAACGGAGGAATGCTCGCCGCCGGCGCCTGCCACGGGGTCAGATCCAGCTCGCCAGGTCTCTGTAATGCAATATCGCCATGGCAGAAGTCCGCTAAACGCGCGGCCAGCCCGGCGGCATCCATGGCTTCGCCCGCCTGCAGCAGCCGCCCGAGGGCGCTCAGATGAAAATCGCTGTTGCCGGACTTTCGACTGCTGAGGGGCGCCACGCCAAGGCTGCAGTGCCAGACCGCGCGGGTGAGAGCGACGTACAGCAGGCGCAGATCTTCCGCCAGCCGTTCCGCCTCCGCCAGCTCGAGGCTGGCCTCATCCTGGCCCAGATCCAGTACCGCCGCGAACGTCTCGCGATCGTGATAGAACGCCTGGTCCTGTTTGCGAAACCGGGCGATAAACGGCAGCCAGACCAGGGGATATTCCAGTCCTTTTGACTTGTGAATAGTGACGATTTGCACGAGGTGCTTATCGCTTTCGAGACGCATCTGCTGGCTGGCGGCGTTGCTGTCCGGCTCGGCGATATGCTGCGTCAGCCAGCGCACCAGGGCATGCTCGCTTTCCAGCTGGCTGGCCGCCTCCTGCAGCAATTCGCTGATGTGCAGTATGTCGGTTAAGCGCCGCTCGCCGCCCCGGGTCGCCAGCAGGTTCTCGGCGATGTGCCGGGCCGTCATCAGCGCCCGCAGCATCGGCATCACCCCGCGCTGACGCCAGATCTGGCGGTATTCGCTGAACTCCTCCACCAGCGCGTCCCACGCCTGCTCATCCTGGTTGAGGTTTTCAATATCCAGCGCGGTCAGGCCAAACATTGAGGTCGCCAACGCGCTGCGCAGGGTATTTTCCCGCTCCGGGGACAACACCGCCTGCAATAGCCAGAGCAGCTCCTGGGCCTCCAGCGTCTCAAAAACGCTGTCGCGGTTGGAGAGGTAGACCGAGGGGATGCCCAGCGTCTGGAGCGCTTCACGCACCTGCGCCGCCTCCAGCCGGTTGCGCACCAGCACGGTAATATCCGAAGCCTGCACCGGGCGCGAAGTTTCCCCACGCCACAGCCGTGCGCGCCCCTGCTGACCGGCGCTCAGCCAGTCGCGGATCTGCGTGGCGCAGAGCTGGGCCATAAACGTCTGATAATCGCCGGCGCCAACGGTGTCGCCGGGCATCAGCCAGACGTTCATCGCCGGGACATCCGCTGCGTCAACGGTAAAGCGCAGCCCCTGGTTCTTCGCCGCCGACTTCACCGGCAGGAACGGTATCTCGCGAAACATGAAGGGGTTATCGCTGAGGCTGAACAGCCGGTTAACGCTGCCCACCATGCCAGGGGAGGAGCGCCAGTTGGTGTCAAGCGTGTAGTGCGCGGCAACGTCGCCGCGCGCTTTCATATAGGTAAAGATATCGGCGCCGCGAAAAGCGTAGATGGCCTGCTTCGGATCGCCGATCAGCAACAGCGCCGTTTCCGGACGCTGGCGCCAGATACGGCGGAAAATCCGATACTGCTGGGGGTCGGTATCCTGAAACTCATCGATCATCGCCACCGGAAAACGCTGGCGAATGGCGCTGGCCAGCGCCTCGCCGCTGTCGCCGCGCAGCGCCTCGTCAAGCCGGCTGAGCATGTCGTCAAACCCCAGCTCGCCGCGGCGGCGCTTTTCGCGCGCGACCGCATCACGGATCTCGACCATCGCTCTCGCCAGCACCAGATCGGTGAGCGTCAGCGACGAGGCCAGCAGCGATTCAACGGCGCTAAACAGAGGATGCACGGGCGGTTCGCCACCGGCTTTGGTACGCTCAAGCAGAAACGACTGGGCAAATTTCTCCAGCGCGTCGGGCAACTGATAGCTCAGCGTCTCTTCCTGCGCCCAGGCGGTCACTTTCTCAAGCCATTTGCCCTGGTTGCCGCGATTGAACTTCCGCCGGTCAAGGCCGGAATCTTCAAGCACGCCTTCGATCTCCCCCACCTGCTCGCGCCACTGCTGCTTGAGCGAGTCAATGCGGCCGATGATTTGCTGATGGCGCTCGGCCAGCGTCTCGTCGGCGGCTGGCGGCGACTTGAGCTGCGGCGCTTCGCCCTGCAGCCAGCGGTCAAGGGACTTCAGCAGGTCGCGCGGCCCTTTCCAGACGTCATGGATCACCGCCGCGATATCGCGGGTCAGTGGATAACAGTGACGGCGCCAGAAGTCGGCGCAGGCCTGATAGCGCAGGCGGGATTCATCCTCGATCAGCTGCTGCTCGAACAGCATGCCTGACTCGAAGGCGTTAAGGCTCAGCATCCGCTGGCAAAAACCGTGGATGGTGAACACCGCCGCCTCGTCCATCTGCCGTTCGGCCAACAGCAGGGTCTTCGCGGCATCGTCTTTATCGGCGATCTCCGCCAGCAGCGCGCTGTAGAGCGGGTTGTCGGATTCACCGCGCATACAGGCGATGCGCAGTTCATGGATGTTGCTGCGGATACGTCCGCGCAGCTCTTCGGTCGCCGCCTCGGTAAAGGTCACCACCAGCAGCTCTTCAACGCTGATGGCGCGGGGATAGGCGGCCTCGCCGCCCAGCCCCAGCAGCAGCCGCAGATACAGCGCGGCGATGGTAAAGGTTTTTCCGGTGCCCGCAGAGGCTTCTATCAGGCGCTCGCCCCTCAAGGGCAAGCGCAGGGGATCCAAAGACTCAGCGGTGTCGGTCATTCATTCTCTCGCATCAGGGGTAAGGATTGCTGCAATGCGCTGACGTTTTCCCACACTTTGCCGCCTGCCGGCTGGGCGTAGTCCGCTTTGCCATTCTGGCTACCGGAAATCTGGGACAATATCGTCATGCCCTGCGGATCCACCACCGTCTGATGGAAGAAATCGGCAAGTTTTTGCGGCGTCAGCAGTTTAATCTGAGCCACTACTTTATCACGTGAATCAAAACGCATATTACCGCGATCGAAATCTTTGCTCAGTTTCGATGCCTCTTCGCCCAGCGTCTGTGGCGCCTGCAGCATCTGGCTTATCACCGCCTGCTGGAGTTGGGCAAACTCTTCCGGCTTCATCGCCCGCAGCTTCGCCTCCGCGGTGGGGAAGAAGGCCTGGAACCGCTGCCAGAGGAAAGCCGGCTGCTTATCGCTACTCTGCAGCAGGAAGCCCATACCCCACTGGCGCCCCACGTTCATCGGGAAAGCAAAGACCGCGTAGCCGAGCTGCTCTTCGGTGCGCAGCTGGTTGTAGAACCACGGCTGAATAATCTGTCCCAGCAGGGTGCTGGCGGCGGTGCTGCTGAACTCATCCACGTTGGGCGGCGCAAACACCGCGGCCAGCGCGGAGTCGGTGCTGTTGCCCGCTTTATTGAAGATCGCCAGCTGCTGCCGGTTCACCACCACGTCTTTATTGCGGCACCATTCGTTGCCGTCAGCGCCCAGCTGCTGCTGGATCTGGCGAGCCAGCGTCGTGGCGGTATCGGCGGACATATTGCCGATCACCATCAGTTCAGGGCGCCCCTTGGTTTTCAGGTTGGCGCGGTAGTCGAGCACTTCCTGCAAGGTGATGGAAGGCAACAGCGCCCGGCGTACTTCGCGCTGGAAATACGGTACCTGGGAGACCATCTGGATCGGCATTATCGCCTGATCGTAGGCTTTGCCCTTCTCAGCGGAGTCCATCATTTGCGCGTACCAGGATTTGGCCTGCTCCAGTTGCTCCTCGGTCGGCGTATAGCTGAAGTATCCCTGCAGCAGGTCGCTGAACAGCGCCGGCAGGTGCTGGGTGTAGCCGTTGGCATTGACCATTAACCCGTTATTGGCGCCGGTGGAGAACGAAATGCCGCCGACCGCCGCCTGGTTACTGAGCTGATCGAGGGCGATGCCGGCGAGATAATCGTTGAGGGCAAACATCACCTGCCGGCGAGCGCTGTCCATCGCCTGGGGATTACGCAGCACCAGGGAGATATCCGCCTTCGGCTCGCTGGCGAAATACTGGCTCGGGGCATAAACCACCCGCAGGGTCGGCTCATCGAGGATCAGCTGAGGGTGCGGCCAGGCTTTATCGCTTTTGATGAGGGTGAAATCATCCGGAATATAGGGGTTGAGCGCCGGCAGCTGCAGCTTGATCGCCTGCGCTTTTTGCTGCCAGTCAGTGAACGTCTGCTCGCCGATCTTATCCACCTGATACGGCGCATCGACAAAATAAGCGGTCTTGTTATGCGGTTCCTGCGGGCTGATATACCAGATGCGCGCGTTCTGCGGAGTCATCATCGCCAGCCGGTCTTTGATCGCCTGCGGGTCGTAGCGATCGGCAATGTTGACCACGTCCAGCGCATGCTCGACCGGCACCCGGATCATGGTATCCGCCAGCCATTCCACGTAATCCATGTCGCGGTTGATCGACGGATAGCGGAAATCCAGCGCCAGCACATGCGCCAACTCGTCAAAGTAACGTTTGTCGACACCCTGAGTACGCAGGAGGTTGAGGTAGCTGAATATGGCCGCCGTCACTTCGTCGCGGTGCGCCAGGCCTTTA
This sequence comes from Klebsiella sp. TF21-TM, assembly GCF_019753495.1. Taxonomy (NCBI): domain Bacteria; kingdom Pseudomonadati; phylum Pseudomonadota; class Gammaproteobacteria; order Enterobacterales; family Enterobacteriaceae; genus Klebsiella; species Klebsiella sp. TF21-TM. The sequence goes on from NZ_JAIJYL010000009.1 coordinate 159,214, forward strand.
TCGGTGAGGGTGGCCGAGATCGCCAGCACGCCGCTGTTGCCGTTCACCACCGGATCAGAATCCGCGCGGATACCTTCCGCCAGTCCCTGCTTTTGCAGCCAGTCGGAGAGCGTCCCCGGGCTGCGGTTGCCGATCAGGTAAGTGACCAGTTCATCCGTTTTGCTGCGGAAACGATCGCTGTTGTTGTCGATGCGAAACTCGACGCGCAGCACTTTACGCGGCATCGCCGGCACATAGTGAATAATGATGCCTTTTTGCGCATCGGTTACCACCGGGACGCTTATTTCCGGCCTGCTGATGTGACGATTCGGCACGCGGCCAAAGGTGTCAGCGGCCATGCGCGCCAGCTTCGGCAACGGCTTGTTGCTGTAGATCACCGCTTTCATCAGGTTGGCGGAGTACCAGCTATCGCGGAAGGTGTGCAGCGCATCAAGTACCGGGTTGCCGGGCTTATCGCTAAGCGTCTCGAGGTTGCCGCCAGAGAAGTGGGCCGCCGGGTGAGCCGGGTTAATGGTTTCTGCGCTGACCTGGGCCATGCGCATCCCGTCTCGCGTCCGGGCCATCGTCAGCTCGGCGTTGACCGCGTTACGTTCGCGGTCGGCATATTTTTTATCCAGCAGCGGCGCGGCGATGGCGTCGGCCAGCCGGTCTACGGCCCCGTCCAGCGCATCATTCTCCACTTCGAGATAGAACGCGGTGCGGTAGGGCGCGGTGCTGGCGTTATGGCTGCCGCCATGCAGCTTAAGAAACTCTGCAAGGCTGTCAGGCTGGGGATATTTTTGCGACCCCATCAGCGTCATATGTTCCAGAAAATGCGCCAGCCCCTGATGATCGGCCGGATCCTGCAGGGATCCCACCGGCACCACCAGCGCCGACAGCGATTTCACCGCCTGCGGATCGGAAACCAGCAGCACGACCATGTCGTTATCAAGACGGATCGCCTGATACTGACGCGTATCTTTTTCGCTTTTGCGGATCGTCTCCTGAACAGGCTGCCATCCGGTGTCGGCTTGACTCAACGGCGCCCAGAGGGCGGCCAGCACTACAAAAACCTTGAACCATAAACTGCGGGGCATTCACGAACCTCATCATTAACAAACTTGCGCTGCACGGCGTGCAGCCTTTTATGTCCATCAGTCCGTGATACGTTGCGCATAATAAATGAACCGCCATTCACTGCGCAATTTTTATACTATTTAAATTTGTGTGGACTGATGGTAACGATATAGCGGTAACAGATAACGCTGCGTCTGGGCAATGATTTCTTCGTAATGCGCCGGCTCCAGCGAACGCCACAGGCGTTGATACCAGATATCGGCGCCCTCCCCGCTGACCACCATGTTACCTTCGTAGGTCTGCAGGAATTTGCTCCGCGCTTTCTGCTGCGTCTCTTCGTCCATTACGATGACATCCTTTTCGGCGTCATAACAGGCTTTCAGCCAGGCGCCACCGCTTTCCGGCAGCAGCAGCAGCGGCTGCGACATCCCCAGCAAATAGCCATCCACCAGCTCATTAAGGTACGCCTGCGCCTCGGCGGGCGCCAGCGGCGGAAAACGCCACTCTCCCTCTTTACGCACAAACAGCCGGCTCTCGCCGGCGCCGCCGCTGGCACAGTAGACAAGGTGTTCCAGCCAAAGTTGCATCCCCTGGGAGACGCTCAGCAGCGAAGGCCGCCAGCGCAGCAGCCCGTCCGGCTGCACCTGCTGCAGCCAGCCGGTCAGATTTACGCCGCCGCACTGGAGATCGATCTCCATGCTTTGCGCCTGCTGGCGCTCGGCTTTCACCCGCTCGGCCAGAGCCTGCATTTCCAGACGCTGCGTCTCCCACACCAGCTCGCCAAAGGCGCCATACGGCAGCTCGCCGGCGGCGCGGAAGCGGCGGAACATGGCCGAGGCGTCCTGTTCCTCGATAAGGGTATTGAGCAGTTGCTGGTTCAGTTGATAACGGCTCAGCCCTTCCAGGGTGAAGGGCTCGTCATCGGGAATATCATCCTCTTCCGCACGGAAATTGACCCGCAGACGCTGCTGAAAGAACGCGCGAACCGGGTGCTGCCAGAAGCGCAGGAGCTGCTCGAACGGCAGGCTGTCTATCGGCGGCGGGGTAAGCGGTTGAATGAAGTCGCTATGCGCCTCACCCTGCTGGCCGGCGGCAGCCAGCCATTCCCGGGCGTAGCTCTTGTTCTCGTCCTCCTGGAAATTGGCGATGTCGAACGGCATGCGGGTATGCAGGTGAGTGATGTGGGCTTTAACCCGCGCCTCGCTGGTGTCGCAATCAAGCTCCTCGTCGCCGGCGAGACAGTGGCTCTGGCCGATGTAATCCACCAGCTCCTGCACCAGCACCGAGGGAAAGCGCTCGCTGTTGTCCTGGATAGAACGGCCGATGTAGCTGATATACAGCGTCTGTTCGGCGGACATCAGCGCCTCAAGGAACAGGTAGCGGTCATCATCGCGCCGGCTGCGGTCGCCGCGCTGCGGCTTCTGGCTCATTAAATCAAAGCCCAGCGGCGGCAGCGTTCGCGGATAAACCCCATCGTTCATCCCCAGCAGGCAAACCACTTTGAAAGGAATAGAGCGCATCGGCATCAGGGTGCAGATGTTGACCGGGCCGGCGAGAAAGCGCTGGCTGATCCGTTGTTGATCGAGGCGCTGGGCCAGCTCATCGCGCAGCAGCGTCAACGGCACCTGGTCGCCATACTGCGCCTCCAGACCGCTATCAATCACCGCCAGCCACTGCTGCTCAATCAGCGCCAGCGCCGCTTCGGTCTCGCTGTCCGGCAGGAAAAAGTCATTCAGCAGATCGCGACAGACCGGCAGCCACTCCGCCAGCGGCCGCTGCTGGGCGAGACCGCGTCGCCACAGGTTAAGCTGCATCAGCAGCGATGCGAGGTTACCCACCAGCTCGGCGATCAAACCACTGGATTCGTCATAGGGCAGCACCGACTGCCATTCGCCCTCCCGGCTGTCCATCGCGTAGCCCAGCAGCATGCGGGTAAGGCCGAACCGCCAGGTGTGCTGGCCGGTCGCCGGCAGGTCAAGCTCTCGGACGTTGTCGTCATCCATTCCCCAGCGGACCCCGGACTCGTTGACCCACTGGCGCAGGTAGCGCAGCCCCTCTTCGTTGATGTTAAAGCGCGCCGCCAGCACCGGCACGTCCAGCAGCGCCAGCACATCTTCGCTGGCGAAGCGGCTGTCGGGCAGCGAGAGCAGCGTGATAAACGCCTGCAGCACCGGGTGCGACTCCCGGGCGCGACGGTCGGAGATCGCCCACGGCAGCCAGCGGTCGCCGCTGGCGGCGCCAAACACCGCCTGTATATAGGGGCTGTAGCTATCGATATCCGCCACCATGACGATGATATCCCGCGGCGTGAGCGTCGGATCCGCCTCCAGCATCGCCAGCAGCCGATCGTGCAGAACCTCCACCTCACGCTGCGGACTGTGGCAGACGTGAATGCTCAGGCTGCGGTCGTCCTGCGCCAGCGGACGTTTGTCGCGACTGTGAGCGAACGCCTCTGCGCTCTGCCCGGCCACCGCCGCGTTGCGCAGTTCGAGGATATCCGACTGCAGGTTATGCAACAGGTTATCAGGAACGATATCGACAAAGGCGTCCAGCTCCTCATAGCGCTCCAGCCCCGCCAGCAGGTAGATATAGTCGCGTCCCAGCTTGCCCCAGGAGGCGAGCAGCGGGTTGCCGACATCCTGCTCCCCGGCGTCATTAAACAGCCCTGGCGCCTGCCCGGCGTCGCGGAACAGGGGCAGCGCGCGCGCCTCGCGGTGATGGCGTCGCTGACGCGACAGTAGCTTCGCCAGAAACGCCGGATCTTTAATATCTCCCCAGTAGTAGCGGCAGGGGTTGGTGAACAGCACATAGACATCGACATGCTTACCCAGCGCCTGCAGCGCCTGCAGGTAGACCGGCGGCAGCGCGGAAATTCCACAAATAAAGACGCGCGACGGCAGCCCGGCGGGCGGTTCATCCGCCTTTTCCAGGGCGCTGATAAAGCGCTGATAGAGATTGGCGCGGTGCCACTGCGGCTGACCGAGCTCGGCGGTATAGCGCACCAGCGCTTTCCACAGCGGCGCCTGCCACTGCTGGGCGTCGCCGAGGCCGTCAACCCGCTGGTCGGCCTCCCAGCGCATCAGCCATTCCGGGCGATAGACCAGATACTGGTCATAGAGGTCCGCTACCCGGGCGGCCAGCTGAAACAGCTTGCGTTTGTCGCCGTCATCGCTCAGATACTGGCGCAGCAGGATAAAATCGTCTTCTTCCAGGTGCTGCGGCAGGAGAGTCATCAGCTTCCAGCTCATGCTCTGCTTGCTGAAGGCGCTTTCGCCAGGGATATCTTTCAGGACGCGCACGAACATATCCCAGATAAAGCTCGCCGGCAGCGGAAACTCGATGTTGGCGGCAATTCCGAAGCGTGAGGCCAGGGTCATCTGCAGCCACTGCGCCATACCGGTACTCTGCACCAGCACCATTTCAGCCTGAAAAGGGTCATCCAGCCGCTGGCGCTCGACGATAAACTCCATCAACGCCTCGAGAACATCCAGCCGGTTTGAGTGGTATACCCTTAACATAATTGCTCCTGACTACTGGCTGACCGGGCAATGCAGCCGGGTCATCTGCGCCCGCTTTGCAACGGGCATACTGATCGTTACCGTGATGCTGACACATCTTTGCGTCGATGTCTGCATACGGCTTACCTGCTCGCCTGCCGGCGGAGGCGGCGCGGAGAGCTGGCTATAGCGCCAGGCGTCGCGCCATAGCTGACGCGTCTGGTTCAGCTGGTGGACCCCTTGCGCCATTCCGCGCTGATAGCCGCCCAGCGCGGCGACCGTCAGCACCATCAGCGCCATCGCCAGCACGGTCTCCGGCAGGCTAAAACCCCGCTGGCGCTTCATGGCATTTGACATAAGCTCACCTCCCTGAGCGGGCAAAAATCGCTCCAGCCATGGGCGGAGAAACGCACCTGCCCGCCGCGCACCTCGCCGGACTGCCAGACCTGCACCTCGCCGCTGGCGCTGCTGAGCAGCAGCGAACCGTCGTCGAAGATGCGCAGACAGGCGCGCCAGCCCTGCTGCGCCTGCTCGCGGCAGGCCAGCGGCGCCTGTGTCGACCAGGCCTGCTGTTTTCCCCACTGTAGCGCCGAATGGGCCACAGCCGTATCGCGGATCGCCTGCGTTTCGCTGGCGGTTTGCGCCAGCAGCGCCCGCTGCTGCAGGTTAAGCCCCTCAAGCAGCAGGCTACCGAGAGTCAGCAACAGGAGCACCATCAGCAGCGACGACATTCCACGCTGGCGGATCACAGGTTATACCCCGTCACCCGCTGCTCCACCTCGGCCGCCAGACCCGCCTGCCGGGCAGAGCGCGCCGCCAGCGTCACGATCAGCTCCGGCGCGAAGCCCTCGGTCAGCAGACGCTGCGCCGCAAAGCGCGTCACCACGATAGCGGCCGGATTGGTGATTTTCTCCCATCCGCTGCCGCGGCAGTCGCTGGCTCCGCGCAAAGTCTCCAGCGCGCCGTCGCGCAGGCGAAAGCCGGTGCTCTCCGCCGCTGCCGCAGGGGAGGTTTCCCATGTCCCATTGCTGTTCGCGTCCCAGCGCACAATCAGGCACTCGCCGTCGGCGGCAAGCTCCAGTCCGGCTCCGCCGCACGCTCCCCGGCAGTATCCGGCGCGCTGCAGATGTTTACCCACGGCATGCACCCGCTGCCACAGTTCGTTCTCCAGGGCCAGCTGTTCGCCCTGGCGCAGAATATGGCGCTGCAGGGCGGGTAGAAAGCGGCAGGCGCCAATCAGCAGCAGCGAGCCTATCGCCATGGCGATAAGCGCCTCCGAAAGGGAAAACCCGCGGCGGCTCACTGGCACCCTCCCGCGCTGTCGCTGGGGCATAAACGAATCCGCCCCCAGTGTGAAATCACAATGCTCCAGCTGCCGGCCTCGCTCTGCAGCCGCAGATTCCCCGCCCAGGCGGTGCTGCGCAGGCCGTAGAATCCCAGGCCAGGCGTGACGCCTGCCAGCGAGATCCCCGGCCAGCGCGGACGCAGCGTTAAGGTCGACCCGGAGGCGCACGCCGGCGCCTCCCCCTGCGCACTCAGGCACCAGCCCTCTTCATCCTGGCCGACGCGAAGCACGCGGTCCCGGTTGTAGGCGTTGGCGTCATCGCGCAGGAAGACCAGGAAATCCCGCACCTGGACGGCGGTTTGCCACAGTCGTTGCTGCTGCTGCCAGCGCTGCCAGCCGTACAGGCCGCCGACGCTGAGGATCATCATTAACGTCAGCGTCACCAGGGTTTCCATCAGGGTATAGCCATGTTCTCTGTTCATGGCGCAGAGTATGCCGCGGCGGTTAGCCCTGGCGCGACGACGGAAAATAGCTTTCCCGGCCAGACACGCAAAAAAGGTTTGTATGATCAACAGCAGAACATTTTTTTGCGAGCCTCTTTCCAACATTCCCGCCCACAACCGCCTGTGGCCAGGGGGCGGGGTGAAGCGTTCCTATCCTAATGGCGACGAGGGCTGCCACCCCATTCAGGTGGTGAAAACGGCATAAAAAAACCGGCGTCATCGGACGCCGGTTGGTCATATCTGCAGAGGGGGTTAAATCGCCACTGGCGCTTTGATTCCCGGGTGCGGATCGTAACCTTCAATCTCGAAGTCTTCAAAGCGGTAGTCGAAGATCGACGCGGGCTTGCGTTTGATGACCAGCTTCGGCAGCGGACGCGGTTCGCGGCTCAGCTGCAGATGAGTCTGCTCGAGATGGTTGCTGTACAGATGGGTATCGCCACCGGTCCAGACGAAATCGCCGACCTGCAGATCGCACTGCTGCGCCACCATATGCACCAGTAGCGCGTAGCTGGCGATGTTGAACGGCAGGCCGAGGAAGACGTCGCAGGAGCGCTGATACAGCTGGCAGGAGAGCTTGCCGTCGGCGACGTAGAACTGGAAGAAGGCGTGGCACGGCGCCAGGGCCATCTTATCCAGCTCGCCGACGTTCCACGCCGAAACGATGATCCGGCGGGAGTCCGGGTCGTTTTTCAGCTGGTCCATCACCGTGCTGATCTGGTCGATATGACGACCGTCCGGCGCAGGCCAGGAACGCCACTGTTTGCCGTAAACCGGCCCCAGGTCGCCATTTTCATCTGCCCACTCGTCCCAGATGGTGACGTTGTTATCGTGCAGATAGGCGATGTTGGTGTCACCCTGCAGGAACCACAGCAGTTCATGGATGATGGAGCGTAAATGACAGCGCTTGGTGGTCACCAGCGGGAAGCCTTCCTGCAGGTTAAAACGCATCTGATGGCCGAAAATAGAGATCGTGCCAGTGCCGGTGCGGTCATTTTTTGGCGTGCCCTCGGCGAGCACTTTCTGCATCAAATCAAGATACTGTTTCATGGTTCCTCAAGAATTCAGTTGCTGCGGACGGTGGCGGTAAGCCCAAACCATCATGATGATACCCGCAAGCACCATCGGGATCGAAAGAATCTGCCCCATGCTGATGTACTGCACCCAGCCGCCGGTGAACTGGGCGTCGGGCTGGCGGAAGAATTCCACGATAATGCGGAACAGGCCGTAGCCAATCAGGAACAGGCCGGAAACGGAACCGGTCGGGCGCGGTTTACGGATAAACAGGTTCAGGATCAGGAACAGCACCACGCCTTCCAGCGCCAGCTCATAAAGCTGCGAAGCGTGACGCGGCAACGCGCCGTAGGTATCGAATAATGATTGCCATTCCGGGTGCGACGGCAGCAGCGCCAGGTCCTCAGCGCGCGAGCCCGGGAAAATCATCGCGTAATGGAAGTTCGGGTCAACACGGCCCCACAGTTCACCGTTGATAAAGTTGCCCAGACGCCCGGCGCCGAGGCCAAACGGGATCAGCGGCGCAATGAAATCGGAAACCTGGAAGAAGGTGCGCTTGGTGCGTCTGGCGAAGATAATCATCACCAGAATCACGCCGATCAGGCCGCCGTGGAACGACATGCCGCCGTCCCAGACGCGGAACAGATATAGCGGGTCGCTAAGGAAGACCGGCAGGTTGTAGAACATCACATAGCCGATACGGCCGCCGAGGAATACGCCGAGGAACCCCGCGTAGAGCAGGTTTTCAACTTCATTTTTCGTCCAGCCGCTGCCCGGACGATTCGCCCGACGGGTGGCCAGCCACATCGCAAAGACAAAGCCCACCAGGTACATTAAACCGTACCAGTGGAGGGAGACCGGGCCTAGAGAAAAAATGACCGGATCGAACTCCGGAAAATGCAGGTAGCCACTATTCATCTGTCACCATAAAGACTTGTTATTCCGCCGAAAGTGGACAGCGGTGATGATCCATGCCCGATTAAAACGGGCACGCCGAAGGAGGCGAATCATAGCATAAGCCAGGTGTGCGATCCGCGCCGGCGTGTAAAAGATATGTATACGGATGCTAACAGAATGCCATTTTCCCGGTGGTATCCTATTTTGCCGGAGGGTGCGAACAGAGGATTCCCGGGTTACGGCTTACGCCTCACCCGGGCTACCGCTACCGCCCGCCGCGGATCAGGCCGCCGAGACCGCGCCGCTCCATAAAGGCCGCCACCTGATGGCGCACCTCGGCGGTCATCTGGGCTTCGAGGCTGCGACGCGACAGCTCCTGCGCCTCTTCGATATCGATGCGGCGCAGCAGATATTTCACCCTCGCCACCGAGCGGCCGTTCATCGACAGATGGCGATAACCGAGACCGATGAGGATCGTCACGCACATCGGGTCGCCTGCCATCTCGCCGCACAGTCGCAGATCGATGCCAAAGCGCTCCGCGTCATGGGCGATCATCGCCAGCGCCCGCAATACCGCAGGATGCAGGCTGTCATACATGCTGGCGACCCGGGTATTGTTACGGTCGACGGCCAGCAGGTACTGGGTCAGGTCGTTCGTGCCTACCGAGATAAAATCGATCCGGCTGGCCAGCTGCGGCAGCATAAAGACCATCGACGGCACCTCCAGCATCACCCCCAGACGCGGACGCGGGATGGCGTAGCCGATCATCTCTTCGACTTCCCGGCTGGCGCGGTCGATCAGCCGACGGGCCTCATCGACCTCTTCCAGACTGGTCACCATCGGCAGCAAAATGCTGAGGTTGCCGGTGGCGGCGTTGGCGCGCAGCATCGCTCGCACCTGGATCAAAAAGATCTCCGGCTGATCGAGGGTGATGCGGATCCCGCGCCAGCCAAGGCACGGGTTTTCTTCACTGATCGGCATGTACGGCAGCTGTTTATCCGCGCCGATGTCCAGAGTACGCAGGGTCACCGGTTTGCTGTTAAACATCTGCAGCATGCCCTGATACTGGGCGACCTGCTCCTCTTCTGAGGGGAAGCCGCTCTGCAGCATAAAAGGAATTTCGGTACGGTACAGACCAATACCGTCAACAAAGCTGCCGAGCTTCTCTTCGTGCTCCGGGCTTAAGCCGGCGTTGAGCATGACTTTCACCCGTTCGCCGCTTTTCAGCTCCGATGCGCGCTGGAGATCGTCCTCCGCCAGGCGGCTGAGCTCGTTCTCTTCGCTGATAAGCCGCTGATATTCCTGCAACAGAACAGGTTCAGGATCCACCAGCAGCTCGCCGCGATAGCCATCGACAATCAGCGTATGGCCATGCAGCAGCGAGGGCTGAATATCGGCGCCCATCACCGTTGGGATGCCAAGGGCCCGCACCATAATGGCGGCATGGGAGTTGGCAGCGCCATCGCGCACCACCACGCCGGCCAGACGATCCTGCGGCACCTCGGCGAGGGTGGTGGCCGACAGCTCGTCCGCCACGAGGATAATGCGCGCCGGCCAGGTGTTAGGTCCCTGAATACTGTCGTCGAGATGGAACAGCAGACGCTGACCCAGCGTGCGCAGGTCGCCGGCCCGCTCTTTCAGATAGCCGTCGCTCAGCGCGGCAAACTGTTCGGCGAACTTCTCGATGATCTTTTTGACCGCCCACTCGGCGACGGCGCCTTTGTCGACTTCGGCAAAGAGCTCGCGACGCAGGCGGGCGTCGGAGAGCAGGTGCGAGTAGAGATCGAAGATCGCCGCCGTCTCTTTTTGCGCGCCGGCGGCGTAGCGTTTGCTGTAGCGACGAAACTCGTTGGCCGCTTCTTCCAGCGCGCCGGTCAGGCGTTCACGTTCCGAGGCGGTGTCCAGCGTCGAGGCTTCATACACCTGCTCCATCAGCGGCAGGCTGACGTCCATCCAGCCCTCGGCGATCGCCACCCCGGAAGAGGCCGGCAGAGCGCGAATGCGCGTCTGACGATACTGACCGAACAGGGCGTTCAGCTGGGACTGGGAGAGGATCGCCGCCATCTGGGTGGCGAGAGTGACGAGGAAAGACTCTTCGCTTTCATCAAACTGGCGCAGCTCACGCTGCTGGACCACCAGCACGCCCAACAGCTGGCGGCGCTGGATGATCGGCACGCCAAGGAAGGCGCGGAAGCGGTCCTCTTTGACGGCGGGAATATACTTGAAGCTGGGGTGTTTTTGCGCATCGGCGAGGTTGATGGGCTCCGCCAGGCGGCCAACCAGCCCCACCAGGCCTTCATCGAACGCCAGCGCAACGGTGCGCCCGCGAGGTTTTTTTAACCCGCGGGTAGCCATCAGGTAATAGCAGCGTCGATCATTGTCAGCCAGGTAAACCGAGCAGACTTCCGTCTCCATCGCCTGGCAGACATCCGTCACCAGAATATCCAGCGCCTCGTTTAAACGCGGCGCACTCGCGACCTTCTCGACTATTTCTCGCAACCGAGTGAGCATAATGTGCGTGGCTTAACCTCTTTTACGTCGATAAGCAGGCGCGCTTTGCGGCTTAGGTGCGCTCTCCGCCAGCGACATAGTGACGCTGGCGAACTCTTTCATCACCCGGCGGTAGACGTCGCGTTTGAACGACACCACCTGACGCACCGGGTACCAGTAACTCACCCAGCGCCAGCCATCAAATTCAGGTGTGCTGCTGGTTTGCATATTGATGTCCGCGTCGTTACCGATCAACTGCAAAAGAAACCACTTTTGTTTCTGGCCGATACAAACCGGCTTTGTGTCCCAACGCACCAAACGTTTAGGCAACTTGTAACGCAGCCAGTTACGGGTTGAGGCAAGGATCCGCACATCTTTACGGCTTAACCCGACCTCTTCAAACAATTCCCGATACATCGCCTGCTCTGCGGATTCTCCTGGATTTATGCCCCCTTGCGGGAACTGCCACGAGTGCTGACCATAGCGTCGGGCCCACATGACCTGGCCCTGACGATTACAGATTACAATACCGACATTTGGGCGGTAGCCATCGTCATCAATCACCGGACTACCTCAAGATAAGCTTCAATGTGAATGATTGTTTCACACTCGTCGGAAACGGTAAACCACTCTGTTCGCACACTGAGAACGGATAACATTTGAATAACTCACAGTAATTGCCAGAGTTATAAACAGCGAAAGCGCCCGACGTCCGATTTTATTCACTTTTTCTGTGGATAGAGTTGTGAAGAAGTACGGAATTAACCCGGGAAAACCCGGAGTAATCTGAACATCGCACTGCTAGCACCTTATAATAATGATAGCATATTCATTAAGTTAGAATATATTCCTTTCACTTATTACAGCATAACGTGACGATCATCACACATGCGATCCGCCGACTGATGAAAGATCGAGCAATGTCGATTTTATCCACAGATTACGCGCAGGTCGCGGGCATATTTTCTCTAAAAATTCGATTTTCGTCGCACGTCAAGGCTGTAAATCGAACCAGTAGTGGGGCTTTTCCCCAGTTATCCCACTTTTCTGTGGATAACATGGTGTAAGATCCTGTTTATTGTCAGTGACCAGTTCTGGAAAACCTGTTTTCATGGTTTTCACCTGCCGCGTAATGTCCTTAAAAAATCATATAAATCATGGGATTGGTATAGTTACTCAGAAAACGATAAACTCTATCCACAACGCGCAAAATTAGCGCTCATTTTTTAACCAAAGGTGTCGCCCTATGCCCGTTATCGCTCCGCTCTCCTCTCCGCCGCAAAGTCAGGAACAGCTGTTGGCCCAGGCCCGCCAGCTGGCCGGCTATACGCTGGGTGAGCTGGCGGCGCTGGCCGGGATCCCCATTCCCCGCGATCTGAAACGTGATAAAGGCTGGACGGGCATCCTGCTGGAGCTGTGGCTGGGGGCCAGCGCGGGCAGTAAACCCGAGCAGGATTTCGCCGCGCTGGGGGTGGAGCTCAAAACGATCCCTATCGACAGCCGGGGCCGTCCGCTGGAGACCACTTTTGTCTGCGTCGCCCCGTTAACTGGCAATAGCGGCGTCACCTGGGAGAGCAGCCATGTGCGGCATAAGCTGCAGCGAGTCCTGTGGATCCCTGTGGAGGGAGAGCGCACCATTCCTCTGGCGGCGCGGCGCGTCGGCGCACCGCTGCTGTGGAGTCCGGACGAAGAAGAGGAGCGCCAGCTGCGCATGGACTGGGAAGAGCTGATGGATCTTATTGTCCTCGGTGAGGTGGAGCGCATTACCGCCCGCCACGGCGAGGTGCTGCAGCTAAGACCGAAAGCGGCCAACAGCAAGGCGTTGACCGAAGCCATCGGCGCCCACGGGGAGACGATCCTCACGCTGCCGCGCGGCTTCTACCTGAAAAAGAATTTTACCGCCGCCCTGCTCGCCCGCCATTTTTTGTTACAACACGATTAATTTTTTGTTCTGCGTTGGGGCTTGCATATAATTGCTGCTTTCTATTTTGCAGGACTTTGAACAATGTTATTTGCATGGATAACCGATCCTAACGCCTGGCTGGCGCTGGGCACCTTGACGCTGCTGGAGATCGTGCTCGGGATCGATAATATTATTTTTCTCTCTCTGGTTGTGGCCAAGCTCCCCACCGCCCAGCGCGCCCACGCGCGACGGATCGGTTTAATGGGGGCGATGGTCATGCGCCTGGCGCTGCTGGCCTCTATCGCCTGGGTCGTTAAGCTGACCAACCCGCTCTTTACCGTCCTCGGTCAGGAGATTTCTTTTCGCGATCTGATCTTGCTGTTTGGCGGACTGTTCCTTATCTGGAAAGCCAGTAAAGAGATCCATGAATCTATCGAAGGCGAAGAGGAGGGGCTGAAAACTAACGTTCACTCCTTCCTCGGCGCCATCGTGCAGATCATGCTGCTGGACATCATCTTTAGCCTCGACTCGGTGATCACCGCCGTCGGCCTGTCGGATCATCTGTTTATTATGATGGCGGCGGTTGTGATTGCGGTGGGGGTCATGATGTTCGCCGCGCGACCGATCGGCGATTTTGTTGACCGTCATCCGTCGGTAAAAATGCTGGCGCTGTCGTTTCTGATCCTCGTCGGCTTTACCCTGATGCTGGAAAGTTTCGACGTCCATGTGCCGAAGGGATACATCTACTTCGCGATGTTCTTCTCTATTGCGGTGGAGAGTCTTAACCTGCTGCGCAATAAGAAAAACCCGCTGTAAACCACAAAATTGCAGCCTGGTCACAGGCTGCAACCCTTTTTCAGACTTTACTGCTTTTTATGTCTCACAAATCAGGCTATTAATAGACAGGTATGGGGTGCAGCTACTCAAGAGGTGATGACGATGAAAAAATGGGCAGTATTGATTTCCGCCGTAGGACTGGCGTTCTCGGTTTCCGGTTGCAGCAGCGATTACGTCATGGCGACCAAAGATGGGCGAATGATCCTGACCGACGGTAAACCCACCGTGGATGACGATACCGGTCTTATCAGCTACGAAGATCAGCAGGGTAATAAAATGCAGATCAATCGTGACGACGTTTCACAAATCATTAAGCGTTAATTTTTCCCCGTCGGCCCCAGCCTCTGTTGACGCTGCGCTTACCGACAACCAGTCTTCTGAGAAGAGTCGGGACACACCAGGACACCGCGGGTTTCACCCACCGCTCCTCCTCGTCACCCGGCTTTTTTGATTTTTTTACTTCCTCTTTTTCTCACCCTCTGCCATGTTGATACTCCTTTGTCGGGGAATGCCTGACCTTATAAATAAAAAGGAAGCTGGCTATGCAGTATCACCGTATCCCACACAGTTCACTTGAAATCAGCACCCTCGGGCTGGGAACCATGACCTTTGGCGAGCAGAACAGCGAGGCCGATGCCCATCAGCAGCTCGACTATGCGGTCGCCAACGGCATCAATCTGATCGATGTCGCTGAAATGTACCCTGTCCCGCCGCGCCCGGAAACTCAGGGGCTGACCGAAACCTACGTCGGCAACTGGCTGGCGAAACGCGGCAATCGCGAAAAGCTGGTGCTCGCCTCGAAGGTCAGCGGGCCCGCGCGTAATAACGACAGCAGTATTCGACCAAACCACGTCCTGGACCGGAAAAATATCCGCGAGGCGCTGCACGCCAGTCTGAAGCGTCTGCAGACCGATTATCTCGACCTGTATCAGGTACACTGGCCGCAGCGCCCTACCAACTGCTTTGGCAAGCTGGGCTACACCTGGGCCGACTCCGCCCCCGCGGTGACCCTGCTGGATACCCTCGAGGCGCTGACCGAGTTCCAGCGCGCCGGCAAGATCCGCTACATCGGCGTGTCGAACGAAACCGCCTTCGGCGTGATGCGTTATCTGCACCTGGCGGATAAGCACGACCTGCCGCGGATCGTGACCATTCAGAACCCCTACAGCCTGCTGAACCGCAGCTTTGAAGTCGGCCTGGCGGAAGTGAGCCAGTTCGAAGGCGTGGAGCTGCTGGCCTACTCCTGCCTGGCTTTCGGCACCCTGACCGGGAAGTACCTCAACGGCGCGAAGCCGGCGGGGGCGCGCAATACGCTGTTCAGCCGCTTTACGCGCTACAGCAGCGAGCAGTCGCAGAAAGCGGTGGCGGCGTACGTGGATATCGCCAAACGCCACGGCCTCGATCCGGCGCAAATGGCGCTGGCCTTTGTGCGTCGGCAGCCGTTTGTCGCCAGCACCCTGCTGGGGGCGACGACCATGGCGCAGCTGCAGGCCAACGTGGAAAGTTTACAGCTTGAGCTGAGCGAAGAGGTATTAGCGGAGATTGAAGCGGTGCATCAGGTTTATACCTACCCGGCTCCGTAGCATGACCTGTCGACGCCGGCTTCTGGCGTCGCGTTGTTGCCCGGTGGCGGCTACGCCTTACCGGGCCTTCGCTACCCAGGTCGGGTAGCCGCCTCAGCAGCCGCGGTAGCCCGGGTCAGGCGTAAGCCGCAACCCGGGGTTTCCCTCTGCCCGCGCGCCTGGCAGGGGTTACGATTTCGAGTCAACCGCGACGAGAAGTTATTTACGCCGCCCCCAGACCCACAGCGCGGCGATGGCCACGGCAAACACCGCGCCAAAACCTATCCCCACGGCGACCGGCGGAACGCCCACGCTCACCGCCAGGGAATAGAGCCCCAGCATCAGCAGCATCGCCACGTTTTCGCCCAGGTTCTGTACCGCAATCGCGTTACCCGCCCCGACCGAGTGTTTCCCGCGCTCCTGCAGCAGCGCATTCAGCGGCACGATAAAGAAGCCGCCGAACACCCCGAGCAGCAGTAGCAGTCCGAACGCCGGCAGCAGCGACTGCTGCACCGCAAACGCCATTACCGCAATACCGATCAATATCCCGGCCGGCATACAGCGTGACACCGTCTCCAGAGTCACCAGCTTCGCCGCCGCCCCGGCCCCCAGCACAATCCCCACCGCCACCATCGCATTAAGATAGGTGGGCATGGCGTTGCTGGTAATGCCCAGCGCTACCGGCACCCAGATCACCAGCAGGAAGCGCAGGGTCACGCCAGCGCCCCAGAACAGGCTGGTGCCCATCAGCGAAAAGCGGGTTTCGCCGTTGCGCCACAGCGTGCGGCAGGCGCTGAAGAAGCTGTGCGTCATCGGCTTAAAACGCCATGACTGCCCCGGACGCGCCGCCGGCAGCCTGGGTATCCACAGGTTAGCCACCACCGCCCCGCCGTAGACCAGCGCGCAGACGATCAGCGCCGCCAGCACGTGCCAGTCGGCGAGGATCCCGCCGGCCATGGAGCCCAGCAGGATCGCCGCGATGGTCGAGGACTCCATCAGTCCGTTAGCCTTCACTAACTTATCGCCGGTGGTCAGTTCGCCGAGAATGCCATACTTGGCCGGCGAATAGGCGGCGGCGCCAATCCCCACCAGCGTATAGCCGATAAACGGATTAACGCCGAAGCAGATACAGCCGGCGCCGAGCAGCTTCAGGCCGTTGGCCACCATCATCACCCGGCCTTTGGCAAAGCTGTCGGCGAACTGGCCGACAAAGGGAGCAAACAGGATGTAAGCGCCCACAAACAACATCTGCAGGACCGGCTGGCTCCACTCCGGATAATAAAGCTGCTTCATCAGCGCCAGGGTGGCGAAGAGAAGCGCATTGTCGCCGAAGGCCGACAGGAACTGGGCGCAGATCACCGCCATCATCCCTTTCGAATACAGCGAAGGGTTAGTATGCACTGACTCACTCATGGGTTGTTTCCGCCTCGTCGACCATGTTTTTCAGGGTGACATAGTCTGGCTTGCCGCTGCCGAGCACCGGCAGCTGTTTCAGCCAGCGTATATCGCGCGGCACCGCCAGCTCCGGTACGCCGTGCTGACGAGCGTAGCGCAGCAGGGCTTCGCGAGTCAGTTCATTATCGGTGGTAAACAGCACCAGCGCCTCGCCTTTGCTGGCGTCCTGTTTAATCGCCGTGGCGTGCATTTTGTCCGGCGATGCGCCGAGGGCCACCTGCTCCACCATCTCAAGAGAGATCATTTCGCCAGCGATTTTGGCGAAGCGCTTCGCGCGGCCCTGGATGCGGACATAGCCCTGCTCGTCGAAGGTGACGATATCGCCGGTGTCATACCAACCCGCTTCCTTTTCGCCGTGCTGATTTTCCGCCGTCGGCGCTTCCAGCACCCCGGGATTTTCCACCCGCAGGTAGCCTTTCATAATGTTCGGCCCTTTCAGCTGCAGCCGCCCCCCTTGCTCAATGCCAGGCATCGCCAGCAGGCGGGCGTCCATCCCCGGCAGGATACGCCCCACGGTGCCGACCTTCGCCGCCATCGGCACGTTGATCGAGACCACCGGGGCGCACTCGGTCACGCCATAGCCTTCGAGAATGCGCAGGCCGAATTTATCCTGCCACAGCTGTTTGGTGCTCTCCTGCAGCTTCTCCGCCCCGGCGACCACATAGCGCAGTCGATAGAAATCATAGGGGTTAGCGAAGCGGGCATAGTTGGCGAGGAAGGTCGAGGTGCCGAACAGCACTGTGCAGTTGCGATCGTAGACCAGCTCCGGCACCACGCGATAGTGCAGCGGGCTGGGATAGAGAAACACCTCCGCGCCGGTAAGCAACGGCGTCAGCAGACCGACGGTGAGGCCAAAGGAGTGGAACAGCGGCAGCGCCGACATAAAGCGGTCATTAGCGGTAAAGTCGGCAATGGTTTTGATCTGCTCGACGTTGGCCAGCAGACTTTTATGGCTGTGCACCACCCCTTTCGGATTGCCCTCCGAGCCGGAGGTGAAGAGGATCATCGCCGCGTCTTCCGGCTGCTGCTTAACCTGCGCCAGACGCGGCGCCAGCAGATGGCCGAAAATCCACAGTTTGTCCGCAGGGGTGATATCGCCTTTGAGATCTTCCAGGAACACCCAGCGCACCTGAGTCAGTTGCTCCGGCAGGTGCCAGAGCTTGCCTTTATCAAGGAAGGTGCGCGAGGTAAAAATGGTGTTGAGTTCCGCGGCGGCGATGGCGCTGCTGAGCCCTTTCACCCCGGCGGTATAGTTCATCATCGCCGGAATGCGCCCGCGGGCGATCGCGCCGAAAATCACCGCCGCGCTGATGCCGGCGTTGGGCAGCATCAGACCGATCTTCTCGCCCTGCTGGCTGTATTTTTCCAGAATGCGGGCGACAAACAGGGTTTTGGTCAGCAGCTTGCGATAGGTATCCGGCTGGAAGTTGATATCCTCCACGCAGGGTTTGCGCGCGCCGAAGCGGTCCTGCGCCGCCAGCAGCGACTCATACAGGGTTTCCCGCGGACGCACCGCCATCCGGGCTTCCATCATGATCTGATGCAGCATTTCTCCGGCGATTTTGCGCCGGTCGCGGGCGCGCGGCGCCTCAGGCATCGGCAGATGGGTGGGCGGCAGCAGATGCAGCTGAATACGCGGGAACAGGCGACGTTTCACCAGCCCCTTCAGCCGGCTGAAGGGCGTCAGCTCAGCGCCTTCAATGCGCAGCGGCACGATGGTCGCCTGCGATTTGGCGGCGACAAAGGCGGCGCCGTCATAAATTTTCATCAGCGAGCCGCTGACCGAAATTCGCCCTTCCGGGAAGATGACCACCGGCCGCCCCTGTTCAATCAGGCGCACCAGATGTTTGATCGACATCGGTTTGGTCGGGTCCAGCGGCACAAAATCGATAATCGGCGTCAGCGCGCGCATAAACCAGCGCTGGCTGATTGAGGTATAGACGGCAAAAACCGGTCGGACCGGCAAAAACAGCGCCAGCAGAATGCCGTCGAGGAACGAGACGTGGTTCGGGGTAATTAAGACTTTTTGCTGGTGCAAAGCCTGCGTGTCGCCGGTCAGTCTGACCCGGTATAACCCCTTGAACAGCAGTCTGAAAAATCCCAAAAGCATAACAACTCCATGTGACCGGTGATGAGTCAAAGCAGGTTACACGAGAAGGCGTGGGAAAGCAGTGCAGCGGGGGGATTTTCAGAATAAAAAAAACCTGCGCATCCGCGCAGGCTGGTGTAAGACGTCCAGTACGAAGAGCGTACCTGAGAAACTCACCTATCAATACCTCTGGGATCTCGATTGTCGCGTTTTTCGCCCGCTTCGGGCCAGCGGGAAAACGCAAGGGAGTGAGCCTAAGTGCAACCAGTTATTACGATTTTCGCTATCTGTAACAACGCCGGCGACGGGCAAAAAAAAACCTGCGCATCTGCGCAGGCTGGTGTAAGTAAAGTGGTCAACATGACGTTGACTCCACCTATCAATACCTCTGGGATAGCCAGAATATCAACCTGCTCGGCGGACAAACCAGCGAACATTCGCAACAGCGCATCGCAAAGTGTAAGCAAAGGTTTGTATTTCCCCGAGCCGGTTTCAATTACTGATTGCGTCAATGTAAACAGGTCACCGATAAGCCCGCTCTGAATCACATTTGCGCCATTCCTTCGCCGCCGCGCCTTGAATCTGCCGCTCTTTCCCGTAACATAGCAGTATGTAAACGCTTACCCTATAAAAGGCATGGTATGGCGACAATTAAGGATGTAGCCCGACTCGCAGGAGTCTCCGTCGCTACCGTCTCCCGCGTCATCAACAACTCTCCCAAAGCCAGCGAAGCCTCGCGTCAGTCCGTGGGCGCGGCGATGGAAACCCTCAACTATCATCCCAACGCGAACGCCCGGGCGCTGGCCCAGCAGTCCACGGAAACCGTCGGCCTGGTGGTGGGCGATGTCTCCGACCCCTTCTTCGGCGCGATGGTCAAAGCCGTCGAACAGGTGGCCTATCGCACCGGCAATTTTTTGCTGATTGGCAATGGCTACCACAACGTGCAGAAGGAGCGCCAGGCGATAGAGCAGCTGATCCGTCACCGCTGCGCGGCGCTGGTGGTGCATGCCAAAATGATCCCCGATGAGGAACTCGCCGGGCTGATGAAGCAGATCCCCGGCATGGTGCTGATCAACCGCATCCTGCCCGGATATGAAACGCGCTGCGTGGCGCTGGACGATCGCTACGGCGCCTGGCTGGCGACCCGCCATCTGATCCAGCAGGGGCACACGCGTATCGGCTACCTGTGCTCAAACCACGATATCTCTGATGCGGAAGATCGCCTGCAGGGGTACTACGCGGCGCTGGAGGAGAGCGGCCTGCCGTGCAACGACCGGCTGGTCACGTTCGCCGAGCCGGATGAAAGCGGCGGCGAACAGGCGATGACCGAACTGCTTGGCCGCGGCCGCCACTTTAGCGCCGTCGCCTGCTATAACGACTCGATGGCCGCCGGCGCGATGGGGGTGCTGAACGACAACGGCATCGACGTCCCGCGGGAAATTTCGCTGATCGGCTTCGACGATGTCCTGATTTCGCGCTATGTTCGCCCGCGGCTGACCACCGTCCGCTACCCGATCGTCACGATGGCGACCCAGGCGGCCGAGCTGGCCTTAGCCCTGGCGGAGCAGCGCCCGGCGCCGGAGATCACCCACCTGTTCAGCCCGACGCTGGTGCGCCGTCATTCGGTGGTGGCCCCGCAGGAAGGCGATAAGTCGTAGCGATAGAGATGCACGGCGGTGGCCGGGTAATCCAGCCCCTCGCCGATGTAGCGCCAGCCGAAGCGTTCATAAAAATCGCGGCAGGCGGAGTAGAGATAAAGCTCCCGATAGCCCGCGCGGCGGGCATAATCGATCACATGCCGCTGCAGCTGTCCGGCCAGCCCCTGACCGCGAGCGGCGGGCGCGACGTACAGCGCCGCCAGCCAGGGAAACAGATCCTGGCGGCTGATCAAATCGCAGCGCCAGAGGCCAATCGTTCCCAGCAGCTGCTCCCCTTCCACGGCAATAAAGGTCAGCGGCAGCGCCTCCGCCGTCTGGCTATGCTGCACAATGCTGGCGAAAAACTCCCGCGGCAGCGCCTCGCCGCCAAAGGCCTGCCACAGCCGGTCGGTCACCTCCCGGGCGAACTGCGGCGCGGCATATAGCGGCAGGATCGTCATACCAGCTTCCCCTGAAAAATCGGCACCGAGTCGAACAGATAGCCGTCAAAGTCCGGGGCGTCTTCATCGGACAGCTCCAGCAGACTGTTTTTAACGTTTTCCAGATGCTGCCACATCGCCTGCCAGGCGCCCATCACATCGCGACGCCGCAGCGCGGCAAGCAGGGTCTGCCGGTCGCCGAGCCACTTCAGCCGCCAGGCGCGGCTGGCAATATGCACATTAAACTGCTGCCACAGCGGGCTGCTGTCCATCTGCAGCCAGATCCGCTCCACCGTCGCTAACAGCATCTGGTTCTGCGTCGCCCCGGCCAGCACCAGATGGAACAGACGAGCGTTATCCTGGGCGGTGTCGTTGAGGGCGATTGCCCGCTGCTCCTGCTCGATAATCCGCTTCAGATTATCGATATCGGCGCGGGTGGCCATTTTCGCGGCAAAGGCGGCGATATTGCTCTCCAGCAGCTGGCGCGCCTGGAGAATTTCAAACGGACCAACGTCGCTGCTGAGCAGCTGCTCTTCTTCGCTGTCGTTTTCGTGCGGGATACGCATGACGTACACCCCGGATCCCTGACGGATATCCACCGTCCCCTGCAGCTCCAGCATCAGCAGCGCTTCGCGCACGATGGTCCGGCTGACGCCATAGGTTTCGGCAATATGGCGTTCCGGCGGCAAGCGCGACCCGACCGGGTAGCGCCCCTGCGCGATCTGGGCGCGCAGGTCATCACCAATCTCCTGATAGGGCTTCTTTTCCGGCGGAATTATCGCTTTTTCCACAAAATCACCTGTGCGTTACATGCCTGCGAGTCAAACACGGCGCTATCTTAGCAAATATTGCCCCCGGCTAGCGGTATTCATCATCGATATCCAGCACCAGTTCACGCCGTTCGCCGAGCTGACGAAACCAGTGCGCCGAGGCTTTGGGTCGCCGGGCGCGATGGTTTTGCAGATCGATTTCGATAAGCCCGTAGCGGTTTTTAAAGGCGTTCATCGGCGACACGTTGTCGGTAAACGCCCACAGCATATAGCCCTGGCAGTTGGCCCCTGCCTCGCGGGCGCGCAGGGTGTGCCACAGATGTTCGCTGATAAAACGAATGCGATAGCTGTCGTCAATGGCGCCTTCGCGGTTACGGAACTGGCCTTCGTTTTCCACCCCCATCCCGCTCTCCGCCACGAACCAGGGAATGTTGCGATAGTCATTTTTTATCCGCATCGCCATATCAAAGATGATTTGCGGGTAGATTTCCCAGCCGCGGGAGGCGTTCATCCGCCGGCCGGGTAGCTCAAACGGCTCATAATACCAGGCCGGATGGAACGGGGTATGCGGATGCCAGGCCCGCGACGGGGCTTTGACCCGGTGCGGATAGTAAAGGTTAATCCCCAGCTCATCGACGGTGTGCTCGCGGATAATCGCCAGATCCTCCGCGCTGGCCTCCCACGTCACCTGATGCTGCTCAAGCAGCGCGAGAAGCGCTGGCGGCCAGACCCCGTGCACCAGCGGGTCGAGAAACATACGGTTGTAGAACAGATCGTAGATCTCCGCCGCGCGCAGGTCATGCGGGGCGCGGGAGCGCGGGTAGGTCACCTCCGGATTGAGGATACAGCCGACGGTCCCGGGATAGCCTAGCTCGCGAAATCGCTTCACGACGCAAGCGGTCGCCAGCACCTTATGGTAGTTCCACTGCATCCAGGTGCTGGTGTTCTGCTCATAGGGCCAGCGCAGGGCATCAAGATAGACCCGGGTCTGCACCACGATCGGCTCATTAAAGGTAAACCAGCGGGTCACCTTCGGGTGGTAGCGGGCAAAAACCTGCTCCGCGTAGCGCACAAACAGCTCGACCACCGTTTTCGACCCCCAGCCGCCATACTTTTCCAGCAGATAGCCCGGTAATTCGTAATGCTCAAGGCAGATCATCGGCGTGATGCCGTTGGCCAGCAGCGCATCGAACAGCTGGTCGTAATAGGCCGCATACTCCTCATCCACCGTGACGTTTTCATAGTCGGTCAGAAAGCGCGACCAGTTGATCGAAGTGCGGTAGTGGGTCAGCCCGGCCAGCTTCATCAGCTGCACATCTTCCTGAAAGCGGTTGATAAAATCGGTAGCCACCGCCGGGCCATAGCCGTTATGCCAGACGTGACGGTCGTTTTTGTACCAG
The DNA here is from genome assembly GCF_019753495.1 of Klebsiella sp. TF21-TM. Classification (NCBI taxonomy): domain Bacteria; kingdom Pseudomonadati; phylum Pseudomonadota; class Gammaproteobacteria; order Enterobacterales; family Enterobacteriaceae; genus Klebsiella; species Klebsiella sp. TF21-TM. The sequence goes on from NZ_JAIJYL010000009.1 coordinate 182,047, forward strand.
AGATCGGGCCAGGAGTCCTGCCCCGGTTTTTTCCCGCTCCAGCCCTCGGTCTGCCAGGCGGAAGCCGCCGCGCCAAGGATAAAATCATCGGGAATAGTCATCCGTACGGTAGTCATAGGCTCCTCAGACAGGGTTGGCGGTCTGTTGATTGTCTGCCTGACGCTGCGCGGCATCGGCGCGGCGGGAGGCGATTTTGACGAAAGGCAGATAGATAAGCACCGCGGCCAAGATGCAGATCAGCTGGGTGACCACCGCCCCCATCGAGCCGGCGGTGGAGAGCCAGGCGTTGATCAGCGGCGGCGTGGTCCAGGGCACCATCACCACCGCCTTGCCGGCGAAGCCGGTCAGGGTGGCGAAATAGCCGATGCTGCCGGTCACCAGCGGGGTGATGATAAACGGGATGGCGAGGATCGGGTTGAGCATGATCGGCATCCCGAAGATCACCGGCTCGTTAATATTGAACAGCCCCGGGCCTATCGACAGCTTGGCGATCTCTTTCATCTCTTTGCGCCTGGTGGCGATCATCACCGCAATCAGCAGGCCGATGGTCAGCCCCGAGCCGCCGATGCTCATGTAAACATCCCAGAAGGGCATGGTGATGATGTTCGGTACCTCTTTCCCCTGCTCAAAGGCGCTCATATTGACGGTGATCGCCCCAAGCAGCAGCGGCTCGCGGATCGGCTTGATCATCTGGTTGCCGTGAATACCGATCACCCAGAATAGCTGGGCGACGAACATCAGCAGCAGGATCCCCGGCAGGCTCTGCACCACCCGCTCCAGCGGCTGCTGCACCACCTGGTAGACCGCATCGTAGAGATACATTCCCGTCAGCTGGTGGAAGAGAAAACCAAAGGTGGCGATCGCGGTGGTGGTGATGATCGCCGGGATCAGCGCGGAAAAAGAGGCTGAAACGTTCGGCGGCACGGTATCCGGCATCTTGATCTTCAGTCCCTTGCGCCCCTCCAGCCAGCAGTAAATCTCGACCGCCAGAATGGCGATGAACATCCCGAGGAACAGGCTGCGGGTGTCGGAGAACTGACGCAGCAGGACATCTTTCACCACGTGCATCTGGCCATCGACCATCATCTCCACCGTGGTCGGCGTGACGCAGATAAAGCAGATCACCGCCAGCAGGCCGGGAAACAGGCTTTTGATGCCGTTGATCCGCCCCAGCTCAATGCCGATCAGAAACACGGCGCCGATATTGAGGAAGTTGAGCGTGGCGTAGTTCAGCGCGCTGGTGATCGGCTTCAGCGCGGCGAGAAAGGAAAGCGAGGAAAAGCTGGCGAGCCCATTCTTTGGATCCAGCACCATATTGGAGATCAGTACCGAAAAGGCCCCGACGATGATCACCGGCATCAGGGTAATAAACGCCGATTTGATCGCCATAATGTAGCGATAGCTGTTGAATGTCGTCGCGAAACGCCCCAGCGCGTCGATCAGTTTGTCCTGTAATGCCATAAAAGAGTACCTCAGAGTAAAGGGCTTATTGCGGCCAGGTGGACAGCCAGAGACTTTTGGCATACCAAAACATAGTTGCCAGGTAAAAATTGTTCTGTGACAGCGCTCGCAACCCGCTGCGTGGTATCCCAAATATCGATATTAAAAGCTATTGGCATACCAGATAGCGCCGGTTGGTCAGTTCCTGCTAAAAGCGTGATCGCGATGGTTTTTCCGCCCCGCCCCGTCGATATGTCCCTTTTCGGTCTGTGATAAACTGCGCCTTACCACGTGAAATCAGGAATCGATGAATGGCTACAATGCTGGATGTCTCAATTCGCGCAGGCGTCTCGAAAGCGACGGTTTCCCGCGTGTTGAACGGCACAGGTCAGGTGAAAGAGAGCACCCGCCAACAGGTCTTTAAAGCGATGGAAGAGCTGGGCTATCGGCCGAATTTCCTTGCCCGCTCGCTGGCCAATCAGACCAGCAACAGTATCGGGCTGGTCGTCTCCACCTTTGACGGCTTCTACTTTGGCCGTCTGCTGCAGCAGGCGTCACGCCAGACCGAAGCCTGGGGAAAACAGCTTATCGTCACCGACGGCCATGATACGCCGGAGCGCGAAGAGGAAGCGGTGCAGATGCTCGCCGACCGGCAGTGCGATGCGATCATCCTCTATACCCGGCATATGAGCGAGAAGGCGATCATGTCGCTGATTAACTCGATCGCCATGCCGCTGGTGGTGATTAACCGTGATGTGGCGCAGGCCCGCGAACGCTGCGTGTTCTTCGAACAGCAGGAAGCTGCCTTCCAGGCCGTGGAGTATCTGATTACCCAGGGGCACCGCGATATCGCCTGCATCACCGTCCCGATGCACACCCCCACCGGCCAGGCGCGCCTGCAGGGCTATCGCAACGCGCTGATAAAACATGGTATTGAGTGGGATCCGAGCCGGGTGAAATACGGGGACTCGACGATGACCCGCGGCTACGAGCTGTGCCGGGAACTGCTGGACGAGAAAGCCCGCTTCAGCGCGCTGTTTTCCTGTAACGATGATATGGCGCTGGGGGCGTCTAAGGCGCTGCATCAGGCGGGGCTGCGTATTCCGCAGGATGTGTCGCTGTTTGGCTTCGACGATGCGCCAAGCGCGAAATGGCTGGAGCCGGGGCTGTCGACGGTCTATCTGCCGATCGACAACATGATCACCACGGCTATCGATCAGGCGATCAAGCTTGCTAACCAGCAGCCGATCGAAACGATCCCGCCGTTCACCGGCACGCTGGTATTGCGTGAGTCGGTGACGACGGGACCTTTTTTTAAATAAGCTCTAAGGCCAGCAGCTCCTGGATGGTCTGGCGACGGCGGATCAGCCGCGCCTTGCCGCCATCAAACAGCACCTCCGGCAGCAGCGGACGGCTGTTATAGTTGGATGACATCGAAGCCCCGTAGGCGCCAGTGTCATGGAGCACCAGATAATCCCCTGGGGCCACCGCCGGCAGCAGACGGGTCTCGACTTTCCCCCCTTCCTGCTGGGTAAAGACGTCCCCGGACTCGCACAGCGGCCCGGCCACCACGGTCTCCACCTGCGGCGCGGCGCTGAGATCGCGGCCATCCGCCGCCAGAGCGGTGATATGATGATAGCTGCCGTACATTGCCGGGCGCATCAGGTCGTTAAAGCCAGCGTCAATCAGCACGAAGTGGCGGCTGCCCATCTCTTTCACGCTGCGCACCTGCGACACCAGCACGCCGGACTCGGCCACCAGGAAGCGTCCGGGTTCAATCTCCAGTTTCACCGGGTGACCCAGATGGGTGGCAATCTGCTCCCGGGCGCGGTTCCACAGGCCATAATAGTGAGCGGTGTCGATGGCCTCTTCGCCCTCGCGGTAAGGAATAGACAGGCCGCCGCCGGCGGAGATGGCCTGCAGATCCTGACCAAAGTCGACAACCTGGCGCACCATCGCGCCGCACACCTGCTCCAGGTGACCATAGTCGACGCCAGAACCGATATGCATATGGATCCCCACCAGCTGCAGCTGATAGCGACGCATCACTTCCAGCGCCGCCGGCAGGTGGCTGTACCAGATGCCATGCTTGCTGTTCTCACCGCCGGTATTGGTTTTCTGGCTGTGGCCGTGGCCAAAGCCCGGGTTGACGCGCAGCCAGACGCGATGGCCCGGCGACACTTCACCCAGCTGGCTCAGCATGTCGATCGAGCCGGCGTTCACCGGGATCTGTAACGCCTTGACGCGATCGAGGGTGGCCTCGTCGATCAGATCGGCGGTGAAAACAATATCCTCTGGATTCTGCTGCGGATCGTAGCCCGCCGCCAGCGCACGCTCGATCTCCCCCAGCGACACCGAGTCCACCTTCACCCCCTGCTCGCGCATCAGACGCAGAATATGGATGTTAGAGCAGGCTTTTTGCGCAAAACGCACCACATCAAACTGGCTGAGCTGGGCAATCTGGCGGCGAATAATCTGCGCATCATAGACCCAGACCGGGCAGCCAAATTCCGCCGGCAGGCGCAGCAGATTGTCCGCGGTCAGATCGGTATCGGTGGCGTAAAGCGAGTGTGGCATAAGAACTCCGGTGCAGTGCGTGTGTTGGTCGCTGTTTTTTCTGATTACGCCACAGCGCCGGACGAATAAAAAATATCGTTTTATCGCGACTCTATGCAAAAATGATATAGTTCCAGCCGAGCCTCAGGGAGACCGCATGCCAGCCGTCAATTTGCGTCATATCGAAATCTTTCATGCGGTGATGACCGCCGGCAACCTGACCGAAGCCGCGCGGATGCTGCATACCTCCCAGCCCACCGTCAGCCGCGAGCTGGCGCGCTTTGAGAAGGTGCTCGGCCTGCGGCTGTTTGAACGGACCCGCGGTCGCCTGCAGCCAACCGTGCAGGGCCTGCGCCTGTTTGAGGAGGTTCAGCGTTCCTGGTACGGCCTGGACCGCATTGTCAGCGCCGCCGAGAGCCTGCGCGAGTTCCGCCAGGGCGAGCTGTCGATAGCCTGTCTGCCGGTCTTTTCCCAGTCCTTTCTGCCGCTGCTGTTGCCGCCGTTCCTCGCCCGCTACCCGGAGGTCAGCCTGCAGATCGTCCCCCAGGAGTCGCCGCTGCTGGAGGAGTGGCTCTCCGCCCAGCGCCATGACCTTGGCCTGACGGAGACCCTGCATACCCCCGCGGGCACTGAACGCACCCCGCTGCTGACGTTGAATGAAGTCTGCGTCCTGCCCGCCGGCCATCCGCTGGCGGCGCAGACGACGCTGACCCCCGCCGATTTTCAGGGCGAGAACTACATCAGCCTGTCGCGCACCGACAGCTATCGCCAGCTGCTCGACGCCCTGTTCCTTGAGCATCAGGTCAAGCGGCGGATGGTGGTCGAAACCCACAGCGCGGCCTCGATCTGCGCCATGGTGCGCGCCGGCGCCGGGATCTCGGTGGTTAACCCGCTGACCGCCCTGGACTATGCCGATAGCGGCGTGGTGGTGCGCCGCTTCAGCGTCGAAGTGCCGTTTACCGTCAGCCTGATCCGCCCGCTCCATCGCCCGCGTTCGGCGCTGGTCGACGCCTTCGTGACGCACCTGCAGCAGAGTCTGCCGCAGATCCTCACGCCGCTGGCGTCGGTTCTGCAGAGAGCATAAAGTTGACCGCGTCCTCAGCGTGGATCGCCGCGGTGTCAAAGACCGGCAGCGGGCTGAGCTCAGCAGGCACCAGCAGGCCAATTTCCGTGCAGCCGAAAATAACCCCTTCCGCCCCCTGCTCCGCCAGGGCGGCAATCACCTGCAGATAATAATCCCGCGACGCCTCGCTGAAGGTGCCGAGACAGAGTTCGTCGAAAATGATCTGATTGATCCGCGCCCGATCGTCGGCCTCGGGGATCAGCGTCTCGATGGCAAACTGCGCCTGCAGACGACCCCGGTAAAAGGTCTGCTCCATGGTATAGCGGGTGCCCAGCAGCGCGACCCGCCGCTGGCCCTTGGCGGCAATCGCCCTTCCGGTGGCGTCGGCGATATGCAGAAAGGGAACCTGGCAGCGGGCGGCGATGGCATCCGCCACCTTGTGCATGGTGTTAGTGCACAGGACAATGCCCTCGGCGCCCGCCTGCTGCAGCCCAACCGCGGCGTCGGCAAGGATCGCGCCGGCGCGATCCCAGTCGCCGGTGGACTGACAGGCTTCAATCTCGTGAAAATCGACGCTATGCAACACCAGTCTGGCGGAGTGCAGCCCGCCCAGTCGCGCCTTCACGCCTTCATTAATCAGGCGATAGTAAGGGATCGTTGACTCCCAGCTCATGCCGCCTAACAGGCCAATGGTTTTCATCTTTTGCTCCTTATGTTGTTTCTGCCAGTGAAACAAACTTGTGATCAACTTTCCACTTCTCTGGCCGCGTATTTCTTTTTCATGAAGAGTGAGATAACTTAAGTGAAACAATGTTTCATTTTAACAACAGGATCGGCAGATGTTTATTTTCCATAAAGACACCACCCTTGAAGACCTTGGCAATGGCGTAACCCGCCGCATTCTGGCCCATGACGGCAAAATGATGGCCGTGGAGGTAAATTTTGCCGCCGGCGCCGTCGGCCCGATGCATAACCACCCTCACGAACAGCTCACCTACGTGCTCTCCGGCGAGTTCGAATTCACCATCGGCGAGGAGACGCGCGTCGTCAGCGCTGGCGATACGCTGTACAAGCAGCCGGGGATCATGCACGGCTGCGTCTGTCTGCAGCCCGGCACGCTGCTCGATACCTTTACCCCCATCCGCGAAGATTTCCTCCAGGGTTAATCCCTGTCGGGGGGCGCTTGCCGCCCCCGGTTATCTACCTGTACCTTCGAATAAAATATACCGGCAAAATCATTATCCTGATAATAATATTCCCCGCCTCGCTTACGCTGATATTTCATACTTTTCAGCCCCTCACAAACGCCTAAAATGCTTACCATCTCACCTTTTTGAAACATCGTTTCGACTTTGATCACATTTCCATCCAGATCTGCATGACGCGGAAATAAATCGCAATAAAATGAAATTAAAACGGTGTTTTATAAAAAACAGATCAGCATAAAAAAAGAGCCTGACGGCCCCCCCCACGCTGGGCCAGTTAAAACCTAATCCATTCATTAACAAGGATATGTTAACCAGAGGAAGCGTTCAGACTTTTTTGCGTGGTTCGCGGCCAAAGGCCGACAGCGCCGCGTCATCGGATCCGTATTACAACTCGTAAGCCAGGTAGGTATGTATGAATGAAAACAAGCTGCTGGGATTGGCATGGATATCGCCCTATATCATCGGGCTGATTGTCTTTACCGCTTTTCCTTTTGTTTCATCTTTCTTTCTCAGTTTTACTGAGTACGACTTGATGAGTCCGCCGGTATTTAACGGCATTGAAAACTATCGCTATATGTTGACCGAGGATAGCCTGTTCTGGAAATCGATGGGGGTGACCTTTGCCTACGTCTTTTTAACCATCCCCTTAAAACTGGCTTTCGCCCTCGGCATTGCCTTTGTGCTCAATTTCAAACTGCGCGGTATCGGCTTTTTCCGCACCGCCTACTATATCCCGTCGATCCTTGGCAGCTCGGTGGCGATTGCCGTGCTGTGGCGCGCCCTGTTCGCCATTGACGGCCTGCTGAACAGTTTTCTCGCCGTCTTTGGCATCGATGCCATCAACTGGCTGGGGGAACCCTCGCTGGCGCTGATGTCGGTCACCCTGCTGCGCGTCTGGCAGTTTGGTTCCGCGATGGTCATCTTCCTCGCCGCGCTGCAGAACGTCCCGCAGTCGCAGTATGAGGCGGCGATGATCGACGGCGCCTCGAAGTGGCAGATGTTTATGAAGGTCACCGTGCCGCTGATCACCCCGGTGATTTTCTTCAACTTTATTATGCAGACCACCCAGGCGTTCCAGGAGTTTACCGGCCCGTACGTGATAACCGGCGGCGGCCCGACCTATTACACCTACCTGTTCTCGCTCTACATCTACGATACCGCCTTTAAGTACTTCGACATGGGCTATGGCGCCGCGCTGGCGTGGGTGCTGTTCCTCGTCGTGGCGGTCTTTGCGTCGATAGCCTTTAAGTCATCGAAATACTGGGTCTTCTATTCCGCCGATAAGGGAGGCAAAAATGGCTGATATTCAACAGATGGCGCCGGTGATAAGCGACGCCGATCGTGAGGTCGCCCGTACGCTGCGCCGGGAAAAGGTGAGCCGGGTGGTGCGCTACGTCGTGCTGGTGTTCGTCGGCCTGCTGATGCTCTACCCGCTGGCGTGGATGTTCTCCGCCTCGTTCAAGCCGAACCATGAGATCTTCACCACCCTCGGGCTGTGGCCGACTCACGCCACCTGGGACGGGTTCATCAACGGCTGGAAGACCGGCACCGAATACCATTTCGGCCACTATATGCTGAACACCTTTAAGTATGTGATCCCGAAGGTCGTGTTAACGATCATCTCCTCCACCATTGTGGCGTACGGCTTCGCACGCTTTGAGATCCCGTGGAAGAAGTTCTGGTTCGCGACGCTCATCACCACCATGCTGCTGCCGAGCACCGTCCTGCTGATCCCGCAGTACCTGATGTTCCGTGAAATGGGGATGCTGAACAGCTATCTGCCGCTGTATCTGCCACTGGCCTTCGCCACCCAGGGATTCTTTGTCTTCATGCTGATCCAGTTTCTGCGCGGCGTCCCGCGCGATATGGAAGAGGCGGCGCAGATCGACGGCTGCAACTCCATCCAGGTGCTGTGGTATGTGGTAGTGCCGATCCTCAAGCCGGCCATTATCTCGGTGGCGCTGTTCCAGTTCATGTGGTCGATGAACGATTTTATCGGTCCGCTGATCTACGTCTACAGCGTCGATAAATATCCCATCGCGCTGGCGCTAAAAATGTCTATCGACGTCACGGAAGGCGCGCCGTGGAACGAAATTCTGGCAATGGCGAGCATCTCCATTCTGCCGTCCATCATCGTCTTCTTCCTGGCTCAACGCTACTTCGTGCAGGGCGTGACCAGCAGCGGAATCAAAGGTTAAGAGGGAAATATCATGGCTGAAGTGATTTTCAACAAACTGGAAAAAGTTTACTCAAACGGGTTTAAAGCGGTGCATGGTATCGACCTGAAGATTGCCGATGGCGAATTTATGGTGATCGTCGGCCCTTCCGGCTGCGCCAAATCGACCACCCTGCGCATGCTGGCGGGTCTGGAGACCATCAGCGGCGGCGAGGTGCGGATCGGCGATAAGATCGTCAACAACCTGGCGCCTAAATCCCGTGGTATCGCGATGGTGTTCCAGAACTACGCCCTCTATCCGCATATGACGGTAAGGGAAAACCTCGCTTTCGGCCTGAAGCTGAGCAAGCTGCCCAAGGCGCAGATTGATCGGCAGGTGGAGGAAGCGGCGAAAATTCTTGAACTGGAGGAGCTGCTGGAACGTCTGCCGCGCCAGCTCTCCGGCGGCCAGGCGCAGCGCGTGGCGGTGGGCCGGGCGATCGTCAAAAAACCGGACGTCTTCCTGTTCGACGAACCGCTCTCCAACCTGGACGCCAAGCTGCGCGCCTCGATGCGCATCCGCATTTCCGATCTGCATAAGCAGTTGAAAAAATCCGGTAAACCGGCGACCACCGTCTACGTTACCCACGATCAGACGGAAGCGATGACCATGGGCGACCGCATCTGCGTGATGAAGCTCGGCCACATTATGCAGGTCGATACCCCGGACAACCTCTACCACCAGCCGAAAAATATGTTTGTCGCCGGCTTCATCGGCGCGCCGGAGATGAATATTCGCCCCAGCCAGCTGGTTGAGCACGACGGCCGCCTGTGCCTGACCCTTGGCGACCAGCGCCTGCCGTTGAACGACCGTCTGGCGGAGAAAGTCGGCGCGTATCAGCATCAGGAGGTGTTCTACGGGGTCCGCCCGGAATTCGTGTCGCTCTCCGACGCGCCGTTCGCCGAAGGCGGCTGCATGGGCGAGATGGTGCGGGTGGAAAACATGGGCCATGAGTTCTTTGTCTATCTGCAGGTCGCGGGCTACGAGCTGACCGCTCGCGTGCCATCGGACGATGCGAAGCCGATGATAGCTAAGGGACTGAATCGAAAAGTCTATTTCACCTTTGATCTTAACAAGTGTCACATCTTTGACGCCAAAACCGAACAGAACCTCTCTCTGTGAACCCTGGAGCATAACAATGAAAAACGTGCTGATAAGCGCCACCCTCTCCGCCACCCTGGGCCTTAGCGCCTTCTCCTCGCTGGCGCAGGATGTCGACCTGCGTATGTCCTGGTGGGGGGGCAATGGCCGCCATCAGGTGACTCTCAAGGCGCTGGAGGCTTTTCACCAGCAATATCCCGATATCAATGTCAAAGCGGAATATACCGGCTGGGACGGCCATCTTTCGCGCCTGACCACCCAGATAGCCGGCGGCACCGAGCCTGACGTGATGCAGACCAACTGGAACTGGCTGCCGATTTTTTCGAAAAATGGCGAGGGTTTTTACGATCTCAACACTCTGAAAGACGAGATCGATCTCAGCCAGTTCGACGCCAAAGAGCTGCAGTCCACCACGGTCAATGGCAAGCTCAACGGCATCCCGGTGTCGGTCACCGCCCGGGTCTTCTACTTTAACGACGAAGCGTGGAAAAAAGCGGGCATCCCCTTCCCGAAAACCTGGGACGAACTGCTGGCGGCGGGGAAAACTTTCGAAAGCAAACTCGGGAAACAGTACTACCCGGTGGTGCTTGAGCACCAGGACGTGCTGGCCCTGCTCAACTCTTACATGGTGCAAAAATACAACCAGCCGGCCATCGATGAGAAAGGACGCAAATTCTCTTACAGCAAAGCGCAGTGGGCGGACTTCTTCGGCATGTATAAGAAGCTTATCGACAGCCATGTCATGCCGGACACCCGCTACTATGCCTCCTTCGGCAAGAGCAACATGTACGAGATGAAGCCGTGGATCCAGGGTGAATGGGGCGGGACCTACATGTGGAACTCCACCATCAACAAATATTCCGACAACCTGAAGCCGCCGGCGAAGCTGGTGCTGGGGGAATACCCGATGCTCCCCGGAGCCACCGATGCCGGACTGTTCTTCAAGCCTGCGCAAATGCTGTCGATTGGCAAATCGACGAAAAACCCGCAGGCGGCGGCGAAAGTGATTAACTTCCTGCTGAACAGTAAAGAAGGGGTGGATATTCTCGGACTGGAGCGCGGCGTGCCGCTAAGTAAAGCGGCGGTCACCTACCTGACCGAAGACGGGATCATCAAAGCCGACGATCCGGCGGTGTCCGGTCTGAAGCTGGCGCAATCCCTGCCCACCACTCTGCCGGTCTCGCCGTACTTCGACGACCCGCAGATCGTCGCCCAGTTCGGCACTACCCTGCAGTACATCGACTACGGTAAAAAGTCGGTGGAAGAAGCGGCCGAGGACTTCCAGCGCCAGACCGACCGCATTCTGCGCCGCGCGATGCGCTAACCTGCCCGTCGGAAACCTAACAACTGCGCTCCCCCGCGGCGGGGCGGCCCCCCTTCCCTTTCCAGTAAAGCTATAAAATGAACAACGCGCGACATAGCTGTGACGTTGATTTCTTCCCTCTCTTTATCACGTTAT